>NZ_CAWMYC010000165.1:0-38023 GCF_963872035.1 Scytonema sp. HK-05 | reverse complement strand
AGCTTGCCCATATTTACGGATTTATGCCTAGATATGCTTCGGTTTTTAGAAGCGGTAGTACTCCAAATTATTGTGTTGTAACACTTACATTTGTAAAGTCATGTAACAGATTAAAAAAATGCAACATTAAGAAGGGATTTGTTGGCAAAAACGAACCCACCCAGATGGGAATCTGGGTGGGTTCAAGAGAAGTTATTTAAGAGCAATAGGGTTTAGTCTATTTCGCTTAGTAGCGGTTACGGAAGCTGTTGTTGCCTCGGTTACCACTAAACGAACCTCTATCTTCCCTGGGTTTAGCCTTATTTACTTTAAGGTCACGACCCATCCATTCAGCGCCATCAAGAGCTTCAATGGCAGCTGATTCTTCAGCTTCTGTACCCATTTCCACAAAACCAAAGCCGCGTAGACGACCTGTTTCACGGTCAGTAGGTAGCTGAATACGTTTTACAGAACCATATTCTGCAAAAACAGCATTCAGATCATCTTGTGTAACTTCGTAAGAGAGGTTACCTACATAAAGTGACATAGATTATCTCCAAAATCATAAGTGTGTAGAGATTTAGATTTCGGAGAGGAGCCTGTAAATACCAAAAGGAAAAAGCCTGTCAATACTAAAAACAAACGAAGTCGCCGAATTAATTCTCACTTCTAATCATAACATCGCAGCCCAGTATTAGGGGGCGAGCTTGAAAACTTGTTACAAAACGTTATATTAACAATCACCGCAGTCTCCGCATGAGCAAAGCCAAACGAATCTGCACCGCGTCATCAAAGCGGCGTGGGTCTAGTCCAGTGAGCGAGGTAATCTTATCTAATCGGTAACTCAGAGTATTGCGGTGAATCGACAGCCGATTTGCTGTGGAAGAGGGACAGCAGTCTTCAGAAAAGAATGTATCTAAGGTTGTGAGCAATTCCGGTTCGTGGTTGAGAGGACTCAATAGATATGTTGCTAATTCGATTTTTGTCTGCTCATCCGCAACCCCAATAAAAGCTGCAATTCCCAATCTATCTAGGCAATGTACTTGATTGCGATCGCGAAAGCGGCACCCCAAAGACAAAGCTGCCCGTGCATCCTGGTATGATTGGGCAAGTCCGCGCATTCCTGGGTGATAGCGACCAATGCCAATGCTAATCGATGCGTCGGTATCAGCTCGTAACCTTGATAATAAAGCCTCTGCCGCCCGCTTTAGCGCTGTGAGATTTGCCCAAGAAGAACTACACTGGTCTGGAACATCGCCACGATTTGCCCAACTCCCCAAGTTTTTCGTATCGCTTGCTTTAAGGACAGCCACCTCGCCATCACCGAGATAAGCGCAAATTGTATCGTTAGGCAGATGGAAAAAGCTGACAACACTGCCAATGACTAAAGTAGCCCGTCGCCGTATTTGCGCCTCTGCTAAAGAGGAGGTGGCGACGCGGGGACGCAGTGACGCTGAGACATTCTCCAAGTCTTCATCAGAGACTCCATTTCCTAAAATGTAATCGGCAGCATCGATTAAAATCACTGCACGGGGTGGTGTTAAATCTAAGCCTAGAAGTTTACTATGGTGTAGGACAGTTGCCTCGTCATCTATTAAACCGTTAAGTAAGTCGTAGATAAACTTATTCTTTAAGTGATGTTGGTTAGGCAAAGCATCAATGACTGCTGTTTGATTAACTACCAGTTCCACGATGACCTGTGCTAAGCGAGGAGAAATTTCCTCACCATTGTCAGGTTTGCCAATAATCACTTCACCTACTTGTGTATCAAAATAAATCGGCACTCGTAGGTAATCAAAAGTGAGTTGTCCACAGATATGGTTGAAGGAAAGGCCAACAAGCTTGCGATCGCTACTGGCAATTGCTATTGAATGTTGGTCAATTACAAAAACTGCCGCGCACAATAGCTGCGCCACCCTTTGCGCCACTATTTTGGCAACTCGCTCAAATTGTGCAGTGGTAGTTAATAAAGCTGTCATTTATTTCTTATATCCAGGGAAGTGCAATTGCTGTCATATCGAAAGCAGTATCGAAGAGACATCACGGTAGCGTCATCACCGAAAATCAAAGAGCTGAAGCCCCTAAATTCTATTTATGGGGATGAGTTTGACTCTAAATTTATTCAGAGTCAAACTCATCCCTAATTCTCGTTTCCGAGATACCCCATTTCTGGGTAATCGTAGACTGCAAAATGTTTAGAGACGGCTGACTCCAAGCGACACTAGCTTAACTCCCTTAAACTTGTTTAATTGCTTGGTTCCAGAGCTACAAACTGGCAAGCATTTGTAGGTGGGACTTATAGCACTTTCTCTAAACGTAGTCCAGTAAAGGACTGAAGCTGGTCAGGTTGCGTTAACTGCAGAGCCAACGAATTTATTCGTGGGGTTTGCACTCAACTAGGAGTCCCTGACTCTTACGACAGACAAGTTAAAGCGTATTTTAAATCACACAGTATTGCTTGTCCTCTGTCTAATGATTTATGCAATTAGACAGAGAAAATCTTTATGCCAGTAGCAGTATGAATCAAAACTCAAGTTTATGTTAAACAACTGTTAGTTAAAAAAATAAAAATATTTTTTATGCAACTAGCAGGTAAAGTGGCTCTAATAACAGGAGCAGGTTCAGGTATAGCTAAAGCGACAGCAAAATTGTTTGCAAAACAAGGAGCAAAAGTTGCTGCTTTGGGGCGGACAAAGGAAGAACTAGAAGACACTGTTGCTGAAATTCAAAATGATAATGGTGAAGCAATACCGCTAGTTGCCGATATTTCTCATCCGGAAGAAATGCAACAAGTCACCCAGCAAATAGTGGACAAGTGGGGACGTTTGGATATTGTGTTTGCCAACGCCGGTATTAATGGCGTATGGGCACCTATCGAGGAATTGGCACCCGAAGAGTGGGATAAAACAATCAATGTCAATTTAAAAGGAACATTTCTCACAGTAAAATACGCTGTGCCTTATTTGAAAAAGCAGGGAGGTTCTGTGATTATCACCTCATCTGTCAACGGTACGCGTATTTTTAGTAACACTGGCGCTACTGCTTATTCTTGCACAAAAGCGGCACAAGTGGCTTTCACAAAAATGGTGGCTTTGGAGCTAGCTAAACACCGCATTCGTGTTAACGTAATTTGCCCTGGTGCCATTGAAACAAATATTAACGAAAGCACTCAAAGACGGGATTTAGAAAGCGTTCAAGAACCTGTTGAGTTTCCTGAAGGGCACATTCCTTTGACTGATGGCAAACCAGGAACGTCCGAGCAGGTAGCACAATTAGTTCTCTTTTTAGCATCAGATGCTTCCAGCCACATTACTGGTACCGAAGTTTGGATTGATGGGGGAGAATCTTTATTGAAAGCTTAGAAAGAGATGACCTGTAGAGCGACAAATTATTTGTCACTGCTCTTCTATTGTACTTTGGCTACCGGAAATAGCAGTAGCTTAATTGTGGGTTTTCATCTCGCCATGATATTAGCTATTAGCTAGATGATTCATGATAATTGATTGTTCCCGATCCACTAACGTTTTTGATACTGCTGTTTGATATGTTAAATAAGTTACTAAATGGTGAAATATCTTCCGGTTTATCTTGTTTTTGCTCCTGCTGAGAACTAGTTTGACTTTCAGCAGGAGGTTTCGCTCTAATTTTGAGAATTGGAGTCAGTGACTCTGGAATGCCTGCTAGTTGAATGGCGATGCGCCCAAGCTCATAAGCGTCTTCAATGGATAGTTCATTCCCCAGCCCTTGATAAAATGCTCCTGCAAACTTGATGGCAGCGCGATCGCCAATAGCTTGATTCATACCAATGACATCGTCAATATGTTGGTGAATTGCCACCAACCAAGCTGAGGCGATAAAAGAATTCAGCAAACGTCCATTGGGGAACAGTTTCTTCATTACTGGCAGTACGATAACTAACCTGGCAGGCTCTGGGCAAATTGAATATAATGAAGCCGCCGATCAAGTTCGCAACATCGTTGCCAATAGTTCCGATCAAGTGCAAGTCACAACCACCGTGCGGAATTTCCTAACTCAACTACAAGGGCAGAGTGTTGCTACTACAGCAGGAACTCAGGCGGAACTGATTAAGCAAGTGCTTCTGAGCGAGGCAGACAAAGATCCTATCTTCAAACAGCTTCTTGTTCTGCAAGGTCAGCAACTGGTGGATGCGACGCAAGAGGGACCAATTACCACTGCTATCCTATGAGCGATCGCACAACTCCATTGACTTCGTTTGTCCGGTATACCCATCAAAATGTTCTTCGGCTCACAGGATCACAACCATCATGATTTCATTTTGTGCGAATAATTAACAGGCTTTAAAGTCAACAAGGCTTCTGACGTTTCGTCATTTTAGCAAAAGGTAAAAAACAATGTGGGCATTCTCCTTGCTTGCAATCAGCAGGAATTGCGAATGCTGTTTCACAGTTAGGGATGCTCCCAGTAAAGACATAGTTTTACTGCCTACTTAAATTATTAATTAATGTTGCAAACTGTTAACCTTTGGCGTAATCTCAATAAATGAAACTGAAGAAGACTTGAAGAGAATGATTTCGACAGCTGGTCTTTATCTATAAAATTCTTTCAACATAACAACGCCATAAAGGCTAGTAATGAGATGATACCGGAACTATCTGGCAAGCGAACCTGGGCAAATCTACCGAAAAATATTATATCAAAGTGTGCTCAATATCTCCATTGTCCGAAAGCTGTTGTCCTTTTGCTCAATGGTTTAGCAGGGGGAGTCATAGTAACTTTGAGCAGTTGCAGTTCGCAGCCAAGTAGCGTCACTCTCTCTAGTGGCATTACTGGTAGTTACTACAATCGCCTAGGTGAGCAAATTAATCAATCTACCAAGGATACCGTAAAACTCTCTGTTAAAAATATCAAATCGCAAGGCTCTCAGCAAAACTTAAAACGCTTGCTTAATCGCCAAGTCGATTTCGCTATAGTACAGTTGGATGTTGCCAATGAGGCAATGCGCCAAGAAAAGGTCGAAGCAGTTGCGATTCTGGCAAACGAATATGTCCACATTATTACCCGCCAAGATTCTAGCTTAAAAACGTTCGCTGACCTTCAAGGAAAGCGAGTTGCTGTTGGCACTCCTGGTAGCGGGATGAGCTTCACTGCTGACCGATTGCTTAAAGCAGATAAAATAACTGTTCAACCAGATTACTCTAGTTTTGATGAAGCATTCAAGAAACTGAAATTTCGACAAGTGGATGCAGTTATTTATGTAGGAAGTCTGGGTGCTAGTCAAAATCTACGGCAAGAATTTCTAAACAATCCTGACTTAAGGCTGCTTCCTATCGAACCTGCATTAATCAACCAGTTGACTGTTTTCGACCCCGGTTCCTATCAAGGTGCAGAGCTACCTACCGGAACTTATACATCGCGTCCACCGATTCCAGACCGAAACTTACTGACCCTCTCAACTCCTACCGTGTTGGTGACTCACCCTAACATGAATCGGCAGAAGGTTGCACTGGTTACCTGGTCTATTCTCTTTACTGCGCGTACTTATTCCCCGTTCTATCCTGCACTGCAAAACGAAGAGCCTAAAAATCTACTGAGAAAAGGGCTGTTTTACATCCACCCAGCAGCAGAGGAGGTGTTTGAACAAGGTGATCCCCGCATGGCGCTGATGCATTATTGGGAAAGTAACAGTGACTTGCAGGCTGGAGTTTTTATTTTGGGCAGCAGCAGCATACTAGGATTAGTGTTGCGACAGTGGCACAGACAACGGTCTAAGAAAATGGTGACCACAACTGCCAACCGGATTAATGAGCTCAAATCACTGTTGCCAGACCACCCCCAACAGGCATTGGATGGTATCGAAGACCTCAGCCAAGAGCATCGGCTGATGTTTGTTGAGGGTGCAGTGACAACGGAAGTCTACGAGCAGCTGCGGCACAAAACACAGACTTTTACAGATCAGTGTCGTAGACTCCTAGAGCAGCAGCGCAAAAAATTTGTTATGGAAACTCTCCTGCTACTTGATGAATGGCAGGCAACGTTGCAGACAGATCCAGAAGCCGCATTACAAAAGCTGAGTTATATTAAGCAGCAGTATCGACATATGCTGCTATCAGATCAGGTTGACATTGATGCATATATGGAACTGATGCAGCTCACCCTAATTTCGTTGATGACACTGGTGCCAAAACATTCTCAAAATGGCACAAATTCTTCAAAATATGACCAAACACTCAAAGTTAATTCAAATCATTCGGTCGAACCCTAACATATTTTATTGCATTCTATCGATTGTGCGATACTGAATTGCTTCAGCAACGTGGTTGGTTTTCAGTTCATCATCCCCTGCTAAATCTGCAATGGTTCGTGCTACTTTAAGAATGCGATCGCTTGCCCTTGCCGACAAACCCAATTTTCTAATTGCCCCTTCCAATAGGTTGCGACTGCTATCATCTAGCTTGCACCATTTCTGAAGATGACGACTCTGCATTTGGGCATTGCAAGATAGATTTTGTTCATTTTTAAATCTACTCGATGCGTAGTCTCGTGCCTGTTGTACCCGTTCCCTGACAGTTGCTGATGATTCTCCTGTAGGTTGTTGGGTAATCTCCTCTGGTTTGAGGCGATTCACTGCAACTTGCAAATCAATTCTATCCATCAAAGGTCCGGAAAGCTTTGCCCAATATTGCTCTCTCTGCCTTGGCGAACAAGTACATTGCGCTATCGTATCTCCGTAATAGCCGCAAGCACACGGATTGGTACTGGCAACCAAAGTAAACTGAGCAGGAAACATCACAGATTGTTTAGTCCTAGAAATCGTTACGTAGCCATCTTCCAAAGGCTGACGCAAAAATTCTAAAACATCTCTTTTAAATTCTGTTAACTCATCTAGGAAAAGTATACCTTTATGTGATAAAGAAATTTCACCAGGACGGGGAAAGCTACCGCCACCGACAAGAGAAGGACCAGATGCTGAGTGGTGGGGACTGCGGAAAGGGCGATCGCGCACCAATGATCCTCTATTCTTCAATAACCCAGCTACCGAGTGGATACGAGTGACTTCCAAAGCTTCTGAGAATGACAATGCAGGTAAAATACCAGGCAAACGTCGCGCCAGCATAGTTTTGCCACTTCCAGGCGGTCCTACAAATATTAAGTTATGTCCACCAGCAGCTGCAATTTCTAAAGCACGACGAGCATGAGCCTGTCCTTTCACATCCTGCAAATCTGCTGTTTGTAAAAACCCATCATGGCGCGTCTCTACAGCGCTGTCCAACTGCACAGGCTTGTAACGCTCTGGATGATTCAAAAAATCAGCCACATCAGACAAATTTTTGAAACCATAAACAGCTAATCCTTCGACCACAGCAGCTTCTTGTGCGTTATCAGCAGGAACCACTAAACCTACAATTCCCATCTTTTCGGCAGTAGCAGCGATAGGTAGGACACCTACAACTGGGCGCAAACTGCCATCAAGAGACACCTCACCCAAGAAAAGATAATCTCCCAACAAATGGGCACTGACTTGCTCAGAAGCCGCCAAAATCCCTACACTAATTGGCAAATCAAAACATGGGCCTTCCTTGCGTAAATCCGCAGGTGTCAAATTTATGACAATCTTTCGCATAGGAAAGGCAAAACCAGCATTTTTCAAGGTTGCCTTAACTCTTTCCCGTGCTTCCTGAACTGCTGCATCCGGAAGTCCCAAGACGACAATTCCCGGCAAACCTCCCGACACATCTACTTCAACGCCCACTTTTACAGCGTCGATGCCGACAATTGACGCACTCCAAACTCTGGCAAGCATGTGCTAAATATTTCATCAAGAACACTAAACCTATAGAATCTCTAGCAGATGAACAGGTAAATTGGCATGAGTGAAACCACAGAGACAATTTTCAGCAAAATCATTCGTCGGGAAATTCCAGCTGACATAGTCTATGAAGATGACTTAGCGCTGGCATTTAAAGACGTCAACCCCCAAGCTCCCGTTCACATCCTCGTGATTCCCAAAAAACCCATACCCAAATTAACTGATGCGGAATCTCAGGATGATGCCCTGCTTGGGCATCTTTTATTAACAGTTAAGCGAGTTGCCGAACAAGCTGGACTCACAAACGGCTATCGCCTTGTCATTAACACTGGTCCTGATGGTGGTCAAACTGTTTACCACTTGCATCTGCATATCCTGGGCGGACGGCAGATGACATGGCCCCCTGGTTGATGAAGAAATAGGAACCATCAGGCACGTAAGGGGTGCGTTACGCTTACGCGAATGCACCCTATGTTCATGTTCTACAAACAACTTGTGATATTGATAAGTAAAGCAAATCAATTAGATAATTAATACTTAATTAAAATATCTTTACAAATCTCAATAATGCCTTTAATGTAATAGACAGGTAGGCAAGAACACCTACACAAATCATAAAAAACTAAGCACTTATAAAGCAAATGACCACAACCTTACAGCGTCGCGAAAGCGCCAACGTTTGGGGTCGGTTCTGCGAGTGGATCACCAGCACCGAAAACCGCCTATACATCGGTTGGTTCGGCGTCCTCATGATCCCCACCTTGCTAGCCGCCACCACCTGCTTCATCATCGCCTTCGTAGCAGCACCTCCCGTTGACATCGATGGTATCCGTGAGCCTGTTGCAGGTTCATTGGTATACGGCAACAACATCATCTCTGGTGCAGTTGTTCCTTCTTCCAACGCTATTGGTTTGCACTTCTACCCCATCTGGGAAGCAGCTTCCTTAGATGAGTGGTTGTACAACGGTGGTCCATACCAGTTGGTAGTATTCCACTTCCTGATAGGCGTATTCTGCTACTTGGGTCGTGAGTGGGAATTGTCCTACCGCTTGGGTATGCGTCCTTGGATCTGCGTAGCATTCTCTGCTCCCGTAGCAGCAGCAACTGCAGTGTTCTTGATCTACCCCATCGGACAAGGTTCCTTCTCTGACGGTATGCCTTTGGGTATCTCTGGTACATTCAACTTCATGTTGGTGTTCCAAGCAGAGCACAACATCCTAATGCACCCCTTCCACCAACTCGGTGTAGCAGGTGTATTCGGTGGAAGCTTGTTCAGTGCAATGCACGGTTCTTTGGTAACCTCTTCCTTGGTTCGTGAAACAACCGAAACCGAATCTCAAAACTACGGTTACAAATTCGGTCAAGAAGAAGAAACCTACAACATCGTTGCAGCCCACGGCTACTTCGGTCGCTTGATCTTCCAATACGCTTCATTCAACAACAGCCGCAGCTTGCACTTCTTCCTGGCTGCATGGCCTGTAATCGGAATCTGGTTCACCGCACTGGGCGTAAGCACCATGGCGTTCAACCTCAACGGTTTCAACTTCAACTCCAGTGTGATTGACTCTCAAGGTCGTGTAATCGGCACTTGGGCGGACATCCTCAACCGCGCTAACCTGGGTATGGAAGTAATGCACGAGCGTAACGCTCACAACTTCCCTCTAGACTTGGCTGCAACTGAAGTTGCTCCTGTTGCTTTGAGCGCTCCTGCTATCAACGGCTAATTCTCAAGCTTAGCTAATCAAAAACGCCCTCCTTATGGAGGGCGTTTTTGTTTTGAACTGTATTGGTAAAAGCACTAAACTGAAGTTCCCCCTTTTTATGTGTTTGCCTTGTCTAACAAGGCTTTCAGGGGTTTTTTACCCCAAAAAGTTCTAAAGTCTCACCAACTTAAGTTGAGCAGCGGCAGATAACCTGGAACAGAGGCAATTGTCTAAATACCGTCTGATGCAGCAGGGGTTAGGCTCCAAATTCTGCATCCAAGGTTATATCGACTATAGGAACTTCTTTCTTTACCGTCTGATCGTGTTTGTCTTTTACTTTGAATTTAATGACTGATTTAGTTTTACTGATGATCTCAAAGCAATATTGTCTATCAGCAAATTCTATCTCTACCTCTGGAGGAATTCTCATCGGTACTGCACATATAATTTTATAAATCCCTTCTTTGTTTGGCGAATAAATAATTAGATCACGAGTGTTTTGTAATTTTTGATGAAACAAGACCAATGCACAATCGCAATCAATAATTTGTTCCTCATATAGTCCCTTTTGAGGAGTTAAAAATACAAAATGATTTTCGATTTCATTAGGAAGATTGGTTCTCGGCTCGGATACCTCTAACAAAAAACAAAATAAATTCTCATATCGTATCGCGATATGTGTTGATTCAATCTTGGCGTTCCATGGAGCAATAGAAAATGTAAACTGTATTTTTTTCTTATCATCGGCAATGTCAATAACAAAATCTTCGATAGTCAATTCTCCATCAAAGGGATCAAGGCGATTCACCGCAGGAACGATGTAAGAAGCAACTAAGTTAAGCTTTGTAATGTTTGATAGTGGCTCAAAATAGGCTGATGGCTCATGGACATTGTGGTATCGCACGCAACCGCTAGAGTGATAGGAGATTTTCTTTCTCTTTTCCCTATTTTTCTCAAGGTTGCAGCACTCTGGCTCTCTTTGGTTAGAGGAATATCTAATGTATTCATAGCTGTGTCCCTCTCTTTGGAGAGTAATATAGAAAGAGCCATCGGAGTCTTCTAACTGATAGGTGACAAACTTATAAACTACTCCCTTATATGAGAGGTAAATTTTTCTGCTTGTGTTTCTAGCCATAAATATACAGTTGTGAACCTAACGGAACAGTTGAGCTTAGTTCCTTTATGGAGGCTGAGGCTTCGTGTTCTTAGTACATGATAGTAGAGGCTAGCGAAGCAGTTGGCTTTCTAGTAGTTTTCTTAGGGCTGGAGCATTGGAATTCACCCATAGCTGTATGGATGCCCTTTCCTGGAGGTGCATATAAGCAAATGCCAGAAGTCTTGAATTTTCGCGTAAAATCCTTACCAATATTTAAGGATCATCTATCTAGTCCTCAATCTGTATACTTGGGACTCCAACTGTTTCTCCAATATTTCTTTGATTAGCTGTTTACTCTCTGTGCTCGCCCACAGACAAACGAACTTAACCCTGATCACCCCATCAAGAATCTCGAAGTAGCGTCCAAAATCCTGTAAGAATGGCATCATAGTTAAGGTACGAACATACTGGAGACAAGACAACGGTTTACGCACGCCCTTTAGCACGGTTAATTGAACAACTGCAACGCTTACCTGGGGTTGGTCCAAAAACTGCTCAGCGGCTAGCATTGCATATTTTAAAGCGACCAGAAGCAGAAGTAGAGGCTCTGGCGCAAGCCCTGATTGAGGCAAAAAAACAGGTAGGTTTGTGTACTGTTTGCTTTCACTTATCTTCTGAACCAGTTTGTGAACTCTGCCGCAACCCAAATCGGGACAACACCACTATATGTGTGGTGGCGGATTCCCGTGATGTGATTGCCTTGGAAAAAACTCGTGAGTTTAAGGGCAAGTATCATGTCTTAGGTGGGGTGATTTCCCCGATAGATGGTATTGGTCCAGAACAGTTAACAGTTCAGGCTTTGGTGCGGCGGGTGAGTCAGCAAAAGCCTGAAGAAGTGATTATGGCAATTAGTCCAAGTATTGAAGGTGAGACAACGACACTGTATGTCGGTCAACTACTGAAGCCATTTACCAAGGTGACACGGATTGCTTTTGGTTTACCTGTGGGTGGGGATTTGGAGTACGCTGATGAGGTGACTTTGGCAAGAGCCTTGGAAGGTCGCCGAGAGCTAAATTAAATAGTCAAAAAGTTTGTTAAACTTACTTATACTTATTTAGTATGAGTAAGTTTTTCTGTGGTAGGAGAATTTGCATGCGCTGGTCGGCGTTTCTACATCTACGCTGCGTCCATGGGAAAGCGAGAATCGAGTGATACCAGAAAGAACTTTGGGGAATCAGCGGGTTTACACCGAAAAGCATAACCGCGCAAGTGAAGAATTTGAAAGAAGGAAGCGTTGCTGTGAATGCAGTTATTTATTGCCGAGTTTCGTCTAGCAACCAGTTGGATTAGTTATTAGCCAAGGACTAAAGACTCATGGCTAAAAATAAATCTAAAAATCAATGCACGATTCCCTTTAGTGTATTACACAAGTTGGAATTGAGCGGCTTTGATGATGATAAACTTGATTCGATTCACAACACTGTTTACTGTCCTGGAACGAAAGTTGCCTTTCACACTCGCGAGTCCTTTTGGGATAAACAAGGTATCAAAGGTGGTGCTTCAGAGAGCGGTGAAGGTGTACGTCAAACATACTACCCCTCGGTGAAGTTCAACAACGAGCATGGTAGCGTAATGCTGGCTAATGGGGCATTTCTGATGCTAGCAGCGATCGCAGTTGTGGCTTGCGCGGTTTTCTGGTTCCTAGTGCCTGAAACCAAACATCATCAGGTACGCTCAACTACTGAATTTGCTTCATCTAGAAGATACTAAGTAAGTAGGGAATAGGAAGTGGGTAGATGACAATTCTACGATATCTTTTGATTGCACTGACTTACATCGGCTTGGGACTCGGCTATCTACCTGGATTGCGAATGAATCGGGCAACCATTGCTTTGGTGGGCGCAGCTGGGCTGATGGCATTAGGGGTGCTGGATCTAAAAGCGGCGTGGGCGGCGATCGATTACAAAACCTTGATCTTCTTGTTTGGCATGATGGTCATTAGTGCCAACCTGGCTGCTTCCGGCTTCTTTCAACTGGCACTCGATTACGTAACTCGATTTGTCAGCAGTCCTTTGGGTCTGCTGGTAGTCTTAACCTTCGGCAGTGGTATCCTCTCCGCACTGTTTCTTAATGATACCATTGCCCTAATCCTGACTCCGCTAGTTTTGAGCCTAACTCAGTCGCTGCAACTTAACCCTGTTCCCTATCTGTTGGCACTGGCAGGAGCCACTAACTTGGGCTCGGTAGCAACGATTAGTGGCAATCCTCAAAACATCCTGATTGGCTCGTTTTCTGGCATCAGTTATCTAGAGTTTGGCAAAGCCCTCACCCCAGTGGCACTGTCTAGCCTGGCGATCCAAGTGGGATTGCTGTGGTGGTTGTATCCAGAAGTGCGAGCAACAAAAGCGTGTCTGTCCGCGCCGCCCAAACGCTATCGTCTGTTTAAGCCCCTCCTGACAAAGAGTCTGCTGATTATCGGAGGTTTGCTAGTAGCATTCTTGATTGGCTTTGAACCAGCCGAAGCGACCCTCATCGCCGCCGGGCTGTTGTTCATCACCCGCCGCGTCAAACCAGAACGCTTTTTGCAAAAGGTGGATTGGGACTTACTGGTCATGTTCTCTGGGCTATTTGTACTGACCCAAGGGGTACAAAAGTTGGGTTTGCTAAACTGGTTCTCGAACTTCGTCCACACGCCAATCAGCATTTTAGGGGTGACAACGCTGCTGTCCAACTTAGTCTCAAATGTCCCCGCAGTACTGCTGCTGCACCATCTGATTCCCCATCCAGATACACGCACCTGGTTACTGCTAGCGGCAGCATCGACACTAGCAGGAAACCTGACGCTCTTGGGTTCGGTGGCAAATTTGATTGTGGCGGAAGCCGTGGCAAAGCAAGGGCATCGGTTGACTTTTTGGGAACATTTGCGGTTTGGGTTGCCGTTAACGGCAATTACTTTAGTCCTTGCTTACTTGTGGATTTACAGATTTTGAAGCAGGAAGAGCGAATGCAAGAGTTGCTGTTACGCGGTGTCAACACAGAGAAAAAAGGCAAGGGTGAGTTTTCGAGTTTTTTGACGAGGTAGTCAATAAAGTGATTGGGTTCGCCACTGCCCCGAATCGCGATGGCGCAGAGCGCCTGCCTCTTCTTTGGCGATCGCCTGCCTTCCAACTTTCAGATCTTTTGGATGTTGCCGTAGCGGAAAAATCTGACGGACACTAAACAAAGAAACCTGGTTTCTCAGAGCCACCGGGTTTCTTTCACTGTGCACACAATCAATACCAACCGCATTGTGATGTGTTGTATGGCTTATATTCGTTGGGAACGACGTGTTTCTGACCAGAAAAGTCCCTCCCGTAATAACCGTCATCAAAACCACGAGCAAACTCACCACCAGCAGTACGCGGCTTGTACGTGTTTCCTTTTCTGGCACTCTGTTGTCCTTGCCGATACCCATCAGCGTAGGCTTGAGGATGATACCCTGGGTCTTCGTCAACAGTCCAGTTCGTCACAGGATAGCAGTAGCTTATTGGACCTCTATAAAACGGATAGTTTCTATATAGAGGATAGGGATAGTAACGTCGAGGGTGAGCTTGAGCTGGCTGGTTGTTGACTAGAAAACCAGTAGCAGTGGCTAAAGCTACTAAACTAGCAGTAATAATCTTTTTCATAGTTGCGGTCTCCAGAGTTCATTAACTCCTGGTACTTTTAAGATATCGTTTCAAATCTTTAGACGACATCACCTGAGAGGATGACCGACTAGTCGATTTTTGAAAAATTTTCAGCATGACAACAGTTGCCACTAGCACTATCCGTTACTGGTAATACCAAATACATTTAGAAACAATCAGTAATGCTGCAACTTAATTCTTTATTTACCTATATTTTTCATCAAGTTGAAGCTAACTGACAGCTTTCAAGAAAGCAGTTGACTAAAATCAATAGGAATAATTTAAAGTACTTATTGAGTGAATACTGTACTATTATTCCAATAATACCCTAGACACTCAGTAACCTTTTATCTATTGTTTTTTTGTGGTTTAATTCTCATCAAATCTAGTCAGCCCAACACTCCTAACCCTTTTGATTTCCCTGCACCTGCCAAAAGTTAAAGTCTTTATATAATTGGATTTAAGCCTTGTGATAGTGTATTTTTCATCACAGAGGAGTTTAGGCTGATACTATATTCACTTCACCACTTTAGAGGAAATAGCTATGCCAGGTGGTCATGCAAGTCATAAAGGTACTGGTGACAAACCCAACGTCAACGCAAGCGGTCAGATTAATTTGTCAGCTGCAGACAAATCAGCAGATCCTGAGGATATTCTGCAAGAAGGCATTTTGACAAATACGACCAGAACTCAAGAATTTGTGGATTTTCCTCCTGCTCTCGAACGCCCTAGTGAGGAAGCACAAACTGGGAACGAAGAGGAATAAGAGTTTTGGTAGTTCAAAGCCAGACTTCAAGTCTTGGCGCTTTGCTTGCCTCTTACCCTACTTCTTAGGTAGCGTAGCAGACTTTGACATACTCCCCGCCCTACAAGGGACGGGGATTCTAGGCTCAAACAGCAATTGCAGGCACAGCCCGTCTTACATCGCCTAACCCAGCGTTTTTGTTGCCCCAACTGCACAAATATTCGCGCGCTGCGTTTTCGTCCCTTCCGTTTACTGATTGACAGGACGGACAACGCCACTCCCTGACTGACAAATCAAGGCTTTCTAGAACGTGCTCACAATTAAAGCAAGTCTTACTAGACGGATACCATTGATCTATAAATATGACTTGCTTGCCTTTCTTTTTGGCAATCCACTCTAAAATTTGTAGAAATTCCCCAAAGGCTAGGTCTGATATTTTGCGTCCCCAAAGACGTTGCATTCCTTTGAGGTTGAGTGTTTCAAAACATAACACATCAAACTTGTTGGTTAGCTCATGAGCAAGTTTCCAAAACCAGTCACGTCTACGTAGGGAAACATCTTCATGTTTGCGTACCAAATTCTTTCTGGCTCGCTCCCGGTTGGATGAACCTTTTAGCTTTTTCGAGTGTTGCTTACTCGCTTTCTTAATGGTGTTGAGGGACTGTTTAAGAAATTGGGGAGATTCAATACTGGAGCTATCAGAACAAGTGAGAAATGTTTTCAACCCAAAATCAAATCCAGCAATTTTACCCGTCTCAAATTTGATTTCTCGCTTAACTACATCGTCAACTACAACAACCATAAACAACTCACCCAATGGTGTGCGCTTGATGGTTAGTGTTTTGACCGTTCCCTCTATTTGTGTTGACTTCCAAAATTGATAAACCCGATTTCCAATCTTGACCCTATTGCCACCTAAAAACTTATACCCTGCTTGCTTTAGGGTGAATGATTTGTACTTCTTAACTTTCTTGAACCCCGGTGGACGAACCCCCTTCTTGTTGTGTTTAAAAAACAATTGGTATGCTTTCTCGATGCGTTGACAGATATCCTGTACTGCTTGAGAACCCACTGATTGCCAAGACGGGTTACGTTTCCGCAATTTGGCTATATGAGACTGAAGTTTTGTGCAACTCAAGTGTTTACCCCACATCTTATAGTACCGACTCGGAAGGGCAATGCAATGGTTATAGATTACCCCAGAAGCGTTAATCATTCGCTTGAGGTATCTATTCCGTTTGTGTGAGTACAGCTTAAACTTCAATGTTTTCATGCTACTATCGTACACAAGAAATCCGTACAATAGTATGAAGAAACGATGCTTATTTTAGAGTAGAAGAATACGAACTTCAAATCCTTGAAGACTACTGCTCCGAAGTTGGTAGAACAAAAACTGATGTACGCGCGAGAACTGATTAGAAGCCTGAAGACAAAGAGAAAGCCGTCAAACGAAGGACGGGGCTTTAGACCCAATTTTTCGGTAAAAAAAATTATCCGGATTACCAACTGAGGGGATAGTCTACCCTAGTTAGAAAAGCTGTTTGGACAGGGTTAATGTTAATGCAACCCTCGGAACCAAACACTGCCTCTCTAAGGTACAGGAGATGACACCGTGAGTAGTCTGGGCAAGAAAAGATTAGAAGCTGCTTTAGCGATCGCCTCTTACGCTGTTGGTAGCGGTGCTGCTTCCGCCGCGCCAACTCCGGGCGTGGAAATTCCCAAGCAGTTGATTTTAACTGCTTCTGATATCCTAATGTACACCAATATCTGGAAAATCTATTTTGAGGAAGATTTATCCAGTAAAGGAGTTCTAGAAATGCTGGCAGAGGTGGGTATAGTTGTCGTTGCAGCAACGGGGACAGCTTATATTGTTGCCAAAGGAACTACAGCTCTATTAAATGAAATTACAGATTGGTTAGGACCAATGGGATGGGGCGTCTCGGCTGCAATATCAAGTTCCCTAACAGGTATGTTTGGAAGTATGTGGGCATTATATTGCGATCGCCTTTACTCCCAAAAAGAGTCTCAACCCGCTTAAGAGTGTGTAGCGCCCTCGCGATGGCGCAGAGCGCCCGCTTCGCGAACGCAAAAAGATTCAGATTCCCGACTTCTTAAAGAAGTCGGGAATCTTGTTGTTCACCAATGATTTACGATTGCTTATTGCATGGTGGTTTAATTATCCTTACTTTCCATAGCAAAAATTTCTAATGATTAACCGCCGTAACCTTCTCATAGCTTTAGCCGCTACCTCTTGGGTATTCGCCTCTGAGCAAAATTTGGTAAGAGCAGCTAGTCATAAACCATTATTGAAACCTAAGCGTTTGCAGCCAGGATCTGTTGTGGGAATTGTCAGTCCTGCTGGTGCGACATTTATCCGCGAAGAACTTAATATTGTAATAGATGCAGTCAAGGGATTGGGACTTGTCCCCCGACTCGCACCTCATCTACTTGAAAGGTATGGTTATTTAGCAGGCAAAGATAAAGACCGTGCTGCTGATATTAACCAGTTTTTTAGTGATTCCTCTGTAGCCGCCATTTTACCGATTCGCGGTGGGTGGGGATGTAGCCGGATGTTGCCTTACCTAGATTACCAGCGCATCCGCCAAAATCCCAAAATTCTGGTTGGTTTCAGTGATATAACAGCTTTAATTCTCGGATTGAATGCTCAGACGAACCTAGTCACATTTCATGGTCCCAACGGACTAAGTTCTTGGAGAACTACCCAAACAGATTATTTTCGCCGCGTTTTGTTTAGTGGTGAAACTGTGACTTTTCAAAACCAAAAAGATGGCGACGATTCTGACCGTCTGATGCAGGTGAAGTACCGGGTACAAACTATTACTTCTGGTAAAGCAAAAGGCAGGCTCATTGGTGGAAATCTTTCGGTTTTGTCGGCTATTGTAGGTTCTCCCTACTTACCTAATTTGAATGGTGCAATTCTATTTTTGGAAGATACCCATGAAAATATTTATCGCATTGACCGCATGATGACTCACTTAAAAATTGCGGGTTTATTTGACAAATTAGCTGGCTTTGTTTTTGGACAATGTTCTGATTGTTCGCCGGACGCTGACTACGCTTCTCTCACTCTCGAAGAAGTCTTATGGGATCATATCAAACCGCTGGGCATTCCTGCATACAACGGTGCGATGATTGGTCATATCGAAAATGTGTTGACACTACCGATTGGTTTACAGGTGGAAATCGATGCTGACGCTGGGACGATTCGGATGTTAGAACCTGCGGTGCAATAATAAACCTCTTACAATAGTCAAATTTATGAAAATGAAACCACAGATTAACACAGATGCACACAGATAATTCATCTGTGTTAATCTGTGTGCATCTGTGGTTCTAAATATCTATTAATCACACTTTTGTAACAAGTCTAGTGTATCGGATATACGTCACCCCTTCTCAAGAGCGGAGACGCTGCGCGAACGCGAGTGCGTGCGCTTTGCGCTTACGGGGAAGTCAAAAGTCACGCATTCACGCATTCAAAAGTGAAGACCCCACGGATGAATCCAGGGGCTTGAATAAAGTTGATCCGCATTTTTTCTTCTCCAGAAATAAATTTCGGGGCTTGTATCCTTTTCTTTTTCGGTCAATTTAATAAAGGCTCCGTCAGGATTGATGAAGATTCTTGTTTGTTCATCCGGTTTAATTTCTTCATTTTCTTTGTGCCTTTTTACTTAGATAGCCCCACTATTTTATTAAAAATAGTGGGGCTTCTGCTGTAGAGACAATGAATTCTCACAGATGAGCAACCAAAGTCCTAGCTTCGTTCATAGAATAATCTGATTGTACAAACTTCTTAAGTTCTTCTCTTAATTCAGTTGAGAGGCAACTTAAAGCGCTACCCTGCCATCCTCTTGTTCCTTGATATTCTAGATTTCCGCAGTACATATCTCCTTTATGAATATGCCATCCCCAGGTTGCTGGAATCACTTCATATCCAGTCAGAGTTTGAGTCAGGTATAGCGTAATTTGCTCAAGGTTTTGTCGAGTTTTCATAGCTGTTTAGAAATTGAACTTTTTTTGTAGAAATAACACAAATGAAGCAGAATGGCGCAAAATGAGCTAACCGTTTGCTTGGGAATTTACTCATGACCTTTACAGTCTTGGTAACGCCAAACGCAGCCAATACCAAAAAATGCGCTTGTCACCTTTAACAGCAGGAGGTCTTTGTTAAACTAGTGTTGGTTTGCATTGCCAGCATTTATTTAACAAATCTCAACGTTGCTTTATAGTTTGATAATAATTACTCTCGACACTAAAATTACCTGCCTATAGGTTTAACCTGTACGCAATCTAAAGGACGATTGGTATGCTAAAAAAGCAATTGCATCTCATCCAGATGAGGGGTAAGATAAGCAGAATGTCACCAGCCGCTAGTAATAGGTGAATATTGCTATCTGCCCTTCGCTATCGCTTGCGTTGGAGTTTTTTTCAGCCGTTTATGACAACCTGAAGAAATGAGTTTGCCTTCTTCAAAGCACCGCTCATAGGAGCTTCACACCCTAACTACACGTTGATTTAACATGAACCACCCCGCCAGATATATGAGACAAAGTTTCAAAGAGAGCTAACCTATGCATTGAGGTAGAAACATCCGCAAGTCAAAACAAGACAAGCGAGTGCATCGTGATCAGGCACAACAGTGGCATCTATCCAGAATTTACGCACCGGCATCTACTTGGCATTTGGATCGCAAGCATCACTGCGGCGATTTCGTCACTAGCATGTGCTATTAAGCGCAAATCGGGGAGTATATCGATGACAACAGACGAGAAAGACAGACAGGCAAACGCTTTTGGACGCTTACTCGCACGACCGACGCCGCAGTCACAAGCAGCAGCACCACCACTCGGTCTGCAATCACTGGGACTAGATGCCAAGCGCGACGCTCTCCTCTACGTCCCTGAAAGCTACCAAGCATCAAAACCTGCACCGTTGGTGTTGATGCTACATGGCGCGGGCGGCAATGCACAAGGTGGTCTAACTCCATTCCTAAAACTTGCTGATGCAGCTGGGGTTATCCTGCTTGCACCGTCATCTCGTCTCCAAACGTGGGATATACTGTTCGGACATTACGGTCCTGATATCACTTTTATCGACTCTGCGTTAGCAATCACGATGAGCCGCTACGCCATAGATGAGACACGCATTGCTGTTGAGGGCTTCTCTGATGGTGCCTCCTACGCACTTAGTATCGGTATCACGAATGGCGACTTGTTCACCCATGTCATAGCGTTTTCACCAGGGTTTATGGCACCGGCTTTGCAGCAAGGCAAGCCGCGCATCTTCATTTCACATGGTAAGTCGGACACCGTTCTGGCAATCAACCGATGCAGCCGCAAGATTGTGCCGCAGCTACAAAATGTTAGCTACGACGTGTTATATCAGGAGTTCAACGGTTCCCACACAGTCCCCCCAAATATTGCACAGTCTGCACTGACCTGGTTTACTGCTAGGCAGGATTGACGTTTCCCCGGCTTTTTGTCCAAATAAGGGAGTACCAAAAAATAAATTATCCATTATATACGGTGGGTTAGACGCACGACAGTTGAGGTTTTACATTCAGGACTTGCCGCAGCGCCGTAACCCACCATTGTTTGTGTCACTACAAATTGGATATTTTTTTAATTGGAAGTCCCTAAATGCAAGCGTTGTTTCGATAGCCCGGGGATTTTTGGTTTACTGACTCGGCTTAAAACTGTAGGCTTTCGCCAATTGCCCGCTTAAGACATTTTTATAAAAAAGCCAATAGTAGCAAGCATCCTAGCAATTTTTATGAGCAAAATTTAATGAGCGATCGCTCCTTGGCGCGGGCACGGAGTGCCCGGAGTGCTAAGAAGCGCATAAGTCAAATTCACCGACATTTATTGCCAATTAGAAGGAGAGCAAAGCAAGCTGAACCTTCAAATCCAACAATTTCAAAGAGCAATATTAGGAGCCAAACATATGACGACATACGACCCCAATTACTCTCCACAACCTTGCGAATTCACAATCCCTATCAAATTGAACGTACCCATCGAAATCGAGCCAAAACTATTGGTAAGAGCCCCGGGAACTGTTAGACAAAAAGTTCCTGTATATCTCGAACCCGATATCTATCTTGAACCAGAAGTGCAAGCACAACCACCCGTGTGTACTTTAAAGAATGGTTACAAGAAAGAATACTCACAAGAGCAACCAGTAGTACAACAATCATAAGCAATCTGAGGCACTTACTGAGTGCATAAGTCAAATTCAGCGACATTTATTGCCAATTAGAAGGAGAGCAAAGCAAGCTGAACCTTCAAATCCAACAATTTCAAAGAGCAATATTAGGAGCCAAACATATGACGACATACGACCCCAATTACTCTCCACAACCTTGCGAATTCACAATCCCTATCAAATTGAACGTACCCATCGAAATCGAGCCAAAACTATTGGTAAGAGCCCCCGGAACTGTTAGACAAAAAGTTCCTGTATATCTCGAACCCGATATTTACCTTGAACCAGAAGTGCAAGCACAACCACCCGTATGTACTTTAAAGAATGGTTACAAGAAAGAATACTCACAAGAGCAAACAGTAGTACAACAATCATAAGCAATCTGAGGCAATTATTGGATGCTATGATTCATCTTAGCTTCTGATTTTGACTCACAATTTGCCAGTTTTAGGAAGCCTTTAACTACCCTAAATTGCGTGGTGGGCTTCCCATCCTCTTTTTTTTTGTCCCAATTTTTTAAGCTGTTGCACATTTAATTTGCACGTTATTTTTTTATGAGCTTTCTTAGTCATTTGTCATTTTTCCTTTGTTTGTACTAATAAGTATGACGGCTTTCCAAACCCAGATTTACATGACTAATGACTAATGACAAATCTCATGAGAAAATATGCATTTTAAATGTTTGTTAGCTGAGTACGAAAGTTTAGCATTGGTTGAAAGTTATGTCTGCTCTCCCCGATCCAACTTGCCATTCACAAAAACGCAAAATTCAGATTATATTAAAAGTACCTATCGACATTGAACTAGATGTGTTAGGGATACCGCCTACACATGATCGCCAAGTTGAGGTTCAAGAATTGTTGAAGTTGATTGAAGATTCTGGTGCGATCGCTATTAGTAATGTAGGTCAAGCTGAGCTTAGTGACAATATCCAAGTCTCATCAAATAAACTTGAAACTGATCGGTCGGAAAGTTCCCAGATTCTTTCCACTGTTACCCAAATCCAAGAGCAGCAATATAGCGCAGAAAATCATCAAGAAGACACAACAGTAGAGAGTCAATCCATAGATTCTTTTACTCAGATTCAAGATACGCAAGACAAGTCAAAAAATCATCAAGAAGACACAATAGTAGAGTATGAAATCATAAATACCTTGTTGCTTGAGCAAGGTTTTGCAGTGATTACACCACTGAAACCACAATTAAAGAAAAGACTTACAAAACGCGTATTGGACTCACTTAACGATGGTTTAGCCTTTGCTGTTAACACTGTAGGAACAATCACGTTTATGGGCAAACTTGCTAACTATAGCTGGGAATAACACAACGCCAAATCGGAAAACATAATAAACCTCTTACAAAAGCCAAGTTTTTTGAAAATAAACCACAAAATTACCACAGATGCACACAGATAAATAACTAGTTTTCATCTGTGTGCATCTGTGGTTTTGTCTATTTTAAAATAATATTAAAATAAGTCTAATAATTGCTAAATTGTAGCCCTAGTATTAAACTAGGGCTAATTTGATATCTACACATTGTCGGATTGATTAAGCGGGCGGGAAGCCCGGCACCCAATCAAGGGTAGTTAAAGGCTTCCCAGAACTCGCAACTTCTGAGCAATCAGCAACTAAGATGAATTTTGGCATCCAATAATTGCCTATCTTCGTTATGATTGTTGTACTACTGGTTGCTCTTGTGAATATTCTTTGTTGTAGCCATTCTTTAAAGTACACACAGGTGGTTGTGCTTGCACTTCTGGTTCGAGGTAGATATCGGGTTCGAGATATACAGGAACTTTTTGTCTAACAGTTCCGGGGGCTCTTACCAATAGTTTTGGCTCGATTTCGATGGGTATGTTCAATTTGATAGGGATTGTGAATTCGCAAGGTTGTGGACAGTAATTGGGGTCGTATGTCGTCATATGTTTGGCTCCTAATATTGCTCTTTGAAATTGTTGGATTTGAAGGTTCAGCTTCTTTGCTCTCCTTCTAATCCTTAGTAGATGCCGATGAAATAAACTTATGCACAAATGGTACGGTGCTTGCGAGCGTATTCACCCCATTTATCTTGCTCTCAGTTGATTGTGGTGACTGGTAATTCTTGATTTGGATAAGTTTCAAGGTAATTTAGAATTCATTTACAAAGAAAACATTAAATTGAAGTAGGGTGCCTTAACTCAACCATCTATAATTTGACGAATTTATCGAATTGTGGCACCCTTTGAAAAACCATAACTGGGTTGTTGGAAAAAGCTTGTGAAGAACATTTTCACGATGGTAGCGTCTTAAATTACTGATATAGTAGCTGGCGAAAGCGATATTGCGGCTTGTCAAACGCAGACGCTCGTACACGTCCCTAGGGTTGTGTACCCGTTCGTTAGGGTTGTCGATTTGCTGTGGGAATCAATTCCCTACGTAGCGAAGCGCAAGTCCTCGCGCTAAGGACTAAAAACCTGAAAAAACAGACGGGTATGAAACCTACGGAAACCTGCAGATGCAGGTTTTGTTTGTTTAGTCGCTCTGAAAAAATCGCCAGAACATTTGAAAAAAATGCTCTAGAAGCTGATTTAGGAGTTGAACGGATCTTGTTGAGAATGAAGCGATCGCTATCTATACTGACTCTTTGCTCTACTTTTCTCTCTTTTATTGCACCATACGCTGTGTTAGCTGCACCACCTAGAACTCCTGACAAAACTGTCAATTGTGACATCTTGGTTGTGGGTGGAGGACTTTCTGGTGTCGCCACGGCTTATGAAGCAATACTCGCAGGACAAACGGTTTGTTTTACGGAAATTACGGATTGGCTGGGAGGACAAATCTCTTCCCAAGGGACTTCTGCACTTGATGAACGACCAACGCAGCGTCGTAAATTATACTATTCTCGTGGTTATCTAGAATTGCGAAATCGGATTGAGCGCAAATACCGTGGTAACCTCAACCCTGGTAACTGTTGGGTAAGCGACTCCTGCTTTCTCCCCCGCGATGGTCATGAAATCTTGACTTCGATGCTCAAAGATGCGGAAAAAAAAGGCAAAGGGAAGTTGCAGTGGTTCCCAAACACAGTGATTAAGGAGTTGGAATATAGTAGCGACGGAAAAATCATTAGTAGTGCGATCGCTATCCAACATCAACCAGCCAATGGTGCACCACCTCTCAACACCTTTCCTTTATCTCAAACAGTCGAAGACGCTTATACCTACGAAAACTCATCTCGGTTTGCCAAAAATATTATTCGTTTCGTCCCCAAGCAAACCAAAAGTAAAGCTTCAGGTAATGCTCCCAACTGGTATGTTATAGACACTTCGGAAACTGGGGAAATTATCGCCCTCGCTGATGTTCCTTACAGATTGGGTATTGATGCTCGTTCTTACTTGGAGCCTTCTTCTTCCAGTACTCAAAACGATCCTTATTGCCCACAAGGTTTTACCTACACCTTTGCAATGGAGGCTACCAAGGAACCGCAAAGTCAAACAATGCCTCCATTTTATTCGCAGTATGCGCCATATTACAGCTATGAATTGAAGCGATTGGCAAGCTTTCCCCTAGTTTTCACCTACCGTCGCATTTGGAGTCCCGACAAAGGACAACCAATGGAATTCGGAGGAGTGAAGTTTACAGGTCCGACACCAGGGGACATCTCGATGCAAAACTGGACTTGGGGCAATGATTACCGTCCCGGAACCTCTGCCGATAACCTCATTTACTCTCGTCAGCAGTTACAAGCCTCTGGGCAATTGAAACCAGGAGGTTGGATGGGCGGATTGCGGACAGAAGCCTTACGCAAAGGTGAGGAAATCTCTTTGGGGTACTATTACTGGTTGACTGCTGGGAATACAGATTCCCAATTGGGGGATGGTGTAAAGCAGCCAGAACCAAATCACCGCTACTTATCAGGGTTAGATTCGCCGATGGGGACAGCGCATGGCTTGTCGAAACATCCCTATATGCGGGAAGGACGACGCATTATTGGACGCCCCAGCTGGGGACAACCCGAAGGCTTTTCTATTTGGGAAATTGATATCTCTCGTCGCAACTACGATGACGAGTATTATCGCAAGACATTACCGCAAGATATGTATCGCCGCCTGAAAGCTGCATTAGGAGGTTTAGAAGCAGCATCAGTACTCTCAGGTCAAGTCAGTCCGGACAAAGTTGCGCGACGGACTCGTTCTACAATCTTCCCCGATGCTGTGGGTATCGGTCACTACGCCATAGACTTCCATCCTTGCATGACCAAAAGCCCTCCAGAAGCGCCTGGAAATACGGAACGTCCAGGCGAAAGGCGTGGTGCTGGGCAAGCTTATCCCTTCCAAATCGCACTCAGGGCGATGATTCCCCAGAAAATCGACAATTTGCTCGTCGGTGGGAAAAGCATTGCCACCAGTCACATTGCCGCAGCAGCTTACAGAGTCCACTCGTTTGAATGGTCTGCTGGTGCAGCTGCTGGAACGACAGCGGCTTTTGCCTTGAAAAATGGCATCGCACCTTACCAACTGGTAGATAAATTGCCGTTACCAGAACAGCGACTACAAAACCTGAAACAGTTGTTAGAGCAAAATGGCAACCCCACCGCTTTCCCTGATACCTCGATTTTTAACCAAAATTGGGATGATTGGAAATAATGATTAAGAAGAACACAGAACTCAGTCGTCAGAATACATCGCCATACCCTTGCGGGAATTCAAAATTCAACTTAGGCAAATTCAAAAATTTTTTGAATTTGGAATTGATAATGCGTGAATTTGAGCGTCAGCGCAGGTTCCGCCAACGCCCAGCGTAAGCCCACATTAAACAAGAGTGCAAAAATAAATTTCTTGTAGGGGGGAGAACTCAGAACTCAAGAATTCTTCTGTATTCTGGGTTCTGTGTTCTGCAAAGCGGCGTAGACGCGTCCCTTGCGCGTGTCCCCTTGGGACTCAGCGGCTTGTCGTCAGACATCGCTACAGTAATGACTGCATGCAAGAACTCTATTAGACATCTCCAGAAATTAATTATGCGTTGTCTACAACCCTTGTACCAGACGTGCCATGGCACGTCTCTACATTGTTTTTTGGAGAGGTTTATTAGAGTTTTGGCTCTTGAGTGTTGACTTTTAACTCTTGACTATGGACTTTGGACTAAACTAGTTAATCGTAGTGTAGTTTGGTTAAGCTTTTTGGCTAAGTATTTTATGGTACCCAGACTTTCAGCAGCTGTTTACGGGATGGCAACAGCACCAACTATAGCTCCTGAACGATCTACTCAAGTAACCCGCAAGTTATATCCGAATTATAAAGTGATTGTATTAAATGACGATTTTAATACATTCGAGCATGTTCACAATTGTTTGGTAAAGTATATTCCAGGTATGACTAGCGATCGCGCTTGGGAACTTACCAACCAGGTGCATTACGAAGGTCAAGCAATTGTCTGGATCGGTCCCCAAGAACCTGCTGAATTGTACCACCAACAGCTGCATCGAGCCGGTTTGACTATGGCTCCTCTGGAAGCAGCATAATAGTAGAAAAATAAAATATAATGGCAAAATCCACTGAGGGCAGATTAGTTTGGAATCACTCGACCCATATTAGTGGTCTTATCCCAGTTCTTGAACGTTTAATACGCCAAGATGGGATTCAAACCGTTACACCAGGACAGCTTGGGCGCGTGAAAGGTCACTGCCCTCATTTACAATTGCGAGTATCTGTACCAATTCGGGGTGGCTTTAAGATCATCGCCCGCCACGGGAAAACAGTGCAAGAGGTGTTTATCCTGACAAATTTGGATCAGAATCAACTCCAAGAGGCGATCGCGATCGCCATGAAAAAGTAATCAGTCTTTTGAAAGAAGTCAGGACACAGAACTCACAATTCAAACAGCATTTGGCGAGTGCTGGTGTATCCATTCTATACAGCTTCATTACTGCTTGCAGTATAAATCTATTCTGATTTCTGAGTTCTGTATTCTGAGTCCTATTCATTAATCTTCAACATGACGCACTGCCAATTTATGAAGCGGCAGACTTACGACGCAAGAAAATGTTAAGAAATATGACAGTGCTGCAGTTATCCTTAAGCTCATCATTATAGTTTCCCAGTCGGGTAAAACTATTTTTTGGATAGCAAAAGCAACACAGTAAACTAGCCAGTAAGAAAAGCTCATCCTAAACAGAATTCGCTCTGTTTCTTCCGCTTCATCCTTTTGCTGCTTGCGCTCCCATAGTAACAATAGACCAGTAATACAAGCTATGAAGGAAAGAAGCACAAAAAAATCGTGACAAACTAAATTTACTGAACTCATGGGTTTCTATCCCAAAAATTTTCTATTTCTATTGGAGATCAGTCTAAAGGAATAATCTTTTGGAATAAGCAAATAGTTACAAACTGAAATAGAGACTCCTATTTTTGTAAAAAAGTGCAAAGAAGTTATAAGTTAACAGTTACCAGTTACCAGTTATCAGTTATCAAGATGTTGTTGTCAATTTTCTCACTGTTCACTGGTCACTGTTCACTGTTTACTGGTCACTGTTCACTGTTCACTGTTTTAACAACCCTGGGTTTCACAAGCACCAATACTCACCCAGCTACTTGAACCATCTGCCCAATGTTCTTTTTTCCAAATGGGGGCGTTGTGCTTGAGAGTATCAATCGCATAGCGACAAGCTTCAAACGCCTCAGAACGATGGGGACAACCCACCGCGACTAAAACGCTGATTTCACCAACTTGCAAGCGTCCAATGCGATGATAAATGACCACGCGAGTCACAATAGACCATTTTTGACGAATCTCGGCGGCAATTTGATAAAACACCTGCATTGCCATCGGTTCGTAAGCTTGATATTCTAGGGCTACGACAGGTTTACCCTCTGTTTGGTTGCGAACCATTCCACTCATGACCACAACTGCGCCGTTTGCAGGGTCATCTGCTTTGGCATAAACATCCTCAACAGACAATGGCGCAAAGCTAATGGCAAAGCTATCTTCAGGTTTCGGTTTTACACAAGCAACTGAAGGTGTTAAACCCAAGTTCATCTTAATGATTTCTATTCCTTATAGGGATTTACGCACTTCCCGCGTCTCCATTGTACATCAATTTACAAACAAGTCTGTTGACAATATTTCCTTGTTCTCGTTTTCATACTCTATTGATGCAAAATGATTACGTGCAAACGGACTTTTTCCGCTTTTTTCTAAGCGATTTTTAGCTTAATTCTTAAAAAAGATTACCAAAAGGTACGTAGAATCCCCGAAATTCTATGTAAACATACTGAAAAATTAAAAAAATTGTCATCCTCCTTTAGGCATATTACTATAATTAAGTCACAAAGTCACTATCGGATTCGTTTGAAGAATCCGATAGTGACTGAGTCGAGCTATCAAGTGCAGCAAGCACTGATTTGACTAAGAGGTAAGTTCACACTTAGAGCTACTACTTGGAAGTAGTCTGAGAGTGCCGTACGTCTGGTTATTAGAACTAAAAAAGCAAATGTATATGGCACTTGCAAACAGACTTACAGTAGGCAGTGTTCAAAAATCAGCCACCTAGAAACTTTCGCGCTTTGAAGAATCTGGAGAACCGTGTATCACATCAGGGCAAGCAATAATTCAACTCTTATAGGAAAAGATATAATGAACCCTTTATTGTCTAACAATGAAGTCGCAAGGCTTAAGGCTCTCCACCAGTATCAGATTCTAGACACATTACCAGAACAAACATTTGACGATTTGGCATTCTTAGCCGCCCAGATTTGCGCTACACCGATCGCATTAATAAATTTGATAGACGCTAACCGTCAGTGGTTCAAAGCGAAAGTGGGGTTAGATGTAGAAGAAATGCCCCGAGATATCGGGTTCTGTCCCCTTTGTATTGATCAACACGATGTTTTGATTATTCCTGACACCTTGGCTGATATACGGTTTGCCACCAATCCAGTAGTCACCAGTCCGCCCTACGTGAGATTTTACGCAGGAGTCCCTTTAATCACACCAGAGGGACAGGCGATCGGGACGATATGTGTCGTTGATCATGTACCGCGCGTGATGGAACCAGAACAGCTGGAGTCGCTGAAAGCGATTAGCCGCCTAATTATCAAAAAACTGGAGTTACGCCGGAATTTAACTCAAGTCGCTACTATCAAAACAGAGTACCAGCAAGCACAAGAAGCACTGCGGCAAAGCGAATTTACCCTCCGCAGCTTTTTTGACAGTGCGCCGATGATGATGGGGATAGTCGAACTATTAGATAATGATGATATCCTGCATATTTCTGATAATGCTGCCACAGCAAAATTTTTTGGCCTAGCCCCAGGAGCAATGCGAAATCGCCTTGCTAGTGAGATCGGTTTGTCACCAGATTATGTGCGCGACTGGATTGATTATTTTCGTCAGGCAGAAAGCCTGCAAGTACCCATAAGCTTTGAACATCTTCACAATGGTTTAGCAGAGCAAAGGTGGCTAAGAGCCACGGTTTCAGCAATTGGAGAAAGTTCAGTGAACCGTCCGCGATTTGCCTACATCGTTGAGGATATTACTGAACGCAAACAGGCAGAAGAAGAATTGCGTTGGAAAGAAGCGCTTTTGCGCTCAATGACTGGTGTTTCTCCACTAGCATTTTACGTTGTTGATCACCGTACTAATGACATTCTGTATGTCAATGAACGCTTTTGTGAAATTTGGGACATTCAACACCTAAAAGAGCAAATTGACAGCGGGAAATTGAAACATCAGGATGTTATAAACAAATGCTGCCAATTTACAGAAGTTTCTCCTTTCATCTCCTGTCAACCGACTCCAAGTGAAACCTGCATATGTGAGGACGAAATTTTATTGAATGATGGTCGTACTATCAGGCGTTTTTCCAGACGCATTCAAGATGAAAACGACCAATATTTTGCCCGCTTATATATTTTTGAAGATATCACCGTACGCAAACTGGCAGAACAGCAAATCCGCGAACGAGCAGCTTTGCTTGACATAGCTACAGACGCAATTATATTACGTGATTTAAATAATCAAATTTTACTATGGAATAAAAGTGCTGAGAACCTTTACGGCTGGCAGGCTCAAGAGGCTCTTGGTAAGAATGCTTCAGAAATTTTAGATAACGAAACGTTGCCGCTACACTGCGAGATTTACAAAAGTGTTTTAGAGGCTGGCTCATGGCAGGGTGAGTTGCAGAAAATAACGAAATCTGGCAAAGAAATTATTGTTGAAAGTCGTTGGACGTTAGTACGCGATGAACATTCTCAACCAAAATCAATCCTGATTGTTGATACTGATATCACACAGAAAAAGCAACTAGAAAAACAATTTTTACGCAATCAGCGCATGGAAAGTATAGGCACGCTTGCGAGTGGCATTGCTCACGATTTGAACAATGTGCTATCTCCCATTTTGATGTCGGTACAAATGCTGAAAGCAAAATCTGCTGATGAACGCAGTATCCAAATGCTAACGATCGCCGAAAATAATGCCAAACGCGGTGCAAATTTAGTGAAACAGGTGCTGTCATTTGCTAGGGGAATTGAAGGCGAACATACTGTCCTTCAACTGAAGCACTTGATTTCAGAAATGAACCAAATTGTCGAACAAACTTTTCCGAAATCGATAGCCGTCCAAACGGAAATTCAATCTAATTTATTACCTGTGTGTGGTGATAGTACCCAACTGCATCAAGTGCTGATGAATTTATGTCTCAATGCTCGTGATGCTATGAGCGATGGCGGAACTTTAAAAATTGCGGCAAAGAATGTTTTGATTGATGAAAATTTTGCCAAAATGCATCTTGATGCTAAAGTAGGTTCCTACATTGTCCTCACAGTTTCTGATACGGGAGTTGGCATTCCTAACGAACAATTAGATAGAATTTTTGAACCATTTTTCACAACTAAAGAGTTTGGTAAGGGAACCGGGCTGGGACTGTCAACAGTCATGGGTATTATTAAAGGTCATGGTGGGTTCGTCACCGTGTCTAGTTACATAGGCAAAGGCACAAAATTTAAAGTGTACCTGCCAGCAGTCAAGACAGCGGCGACGCAGTTTATGGAAGACCTAGAAATGCCGACAGGATACGGGGAATGGATTTTGGTTGTAGATGACGAACCTGCTGTCCGAGAAATTACCAAAGCTTCTTTAGAAAGTAATAATTATAAAGCAATGACCGCGAATGATGGTATAGAGGCAGTCGCACTCTACGCCCAGCATAAAGAGAAAATTAGTGCGGCAATTATCGATATGATGATGCCAGATATGGATGGAGTCACTACCATCAGCACATTGCAGAAAATGAACCCTCTGCTACGTATCGTTGCTGTGAGTGGACTAGCGACAAGTGAACAAGTGCCACTAGAGCAAAACTCTAAGCTAATAGCATTTTTACCTAAGCCATATACGGCACAGGAGTTGCTAAAAACTTTGCACTCAGTTATTTCTAGTCATGAGTAAAAGTTAGGATTGGAAGTAGGGGAAGCAGCCAGGGTTCACCTTTGTTTTGCAAACTAAAGATGAGGGAGAATAACAAATAACAAATAACAAATAACTAATGACTAATTTGATTCTGGTTGTAGACGACGACGCTGTCACACGGATACAACTACGGACTTTGCTACAAAAAGAAGGGTATCAAATAGCAGAAGCAATTAATGGGGAACAAGCATTAAATGTGTATCGAGAAGTACAACCAGATATAGTGCTGCTGGATGCCCTGATGCCGATGCTCGACGGGTTTGCCTGCTGCGCTCAATTGCAACAACTGCCTGGTAGCACAGAAACACCCGTGTTGATGATTACCGCTCTTGATGACGACGTATCCGTGGATAGGGCTTTTGTAGCTGGTGCTACTGATTACATTACCAAGCCAATTAACTGGCAAGTCTTGCGTCAAAGAGTGCGTCGTCTTTTGGAAGCCCGTGATGCCATGCAGAAATTGCGACAGCAAACCCAGCAGGCGCAGAGTCGCGAGGCGCAACTTAGGATGGCGTTAGAAGCAGCCAGCATGAGTACCTGGGACTGGGATATCCTGAATGACAAATTGACTTGGTCGGATAACCTCAAAGCACTCTTTCGCTGGGAAAGTGCCGCCTATGAAGCTTTTCTTGAACACGTTTATCCCCAAGACCGAGATTTTGTCAACTATTCGGTGATACAAACTCTCAAGGAAGGGGCAGAGTACGACATCGAATTTCGTGTTGTTTCTCATGAAGGTCATATTTATTGGTTGGTAAGCAAAGGTGTTGTCTTTCGCGACTCATCTGGCGTAGCGCTGCGGATGACTGGGGTAACTATGGACATCACCAAGCGCAAACAAGCGGAAGAGGCGTTAGAAGTTTATGCCAACCGACAGGCACTTGTCGCAGAAATCAGTCAACTGGCACTAGCTGGTCTAGACTTAACCACGCTGATGCACGAAACTGTTACCTTCGTTGCTGAAAGCCTTAAGGTTGAGTATTGCAAGGTTTTGGAACTCCAAAGCGATGGTGACACCTTACTGCTACGGGCAGGAGTGGGTTGGCAGGCAGGGCTTGTAGGATATGCAACCCTCAGTGCTGGCAAGGATTCCCAAGCTGGGTATACGCTACTTTCTAACGAACCAATAGTGGTCACAGACTTCGGCACAGAAACTCGGTTCAGTAGACCACAACTGGTGCGTGACCATCAAGTGATCAGTGGTCTGTCGGTAGTCATTCATGGTAAAGAGCGTCCTTTTGGTGTCTTAGAGGTAGACACAACCAAACAGCGCACCTTCAGCAGAGATGAAATTTACTTCTTGCAGGCAGTTGCCAATGTGCTGGCTACAGCCATTGAACGTCTGAAAGTCGAGGATGCCCTCAGAGAAAGTGAGCAACGCTGGCAGTTGGCTTTGCGGGGCAATAATGATGGCATTTGGGACTGGAACGTGAAAACTAATGAAGTGTTCTTCTCGACTCGCTCGAAGGAAATGCTCGGTTATTCTGAGCATGAAATTGCCAATCATTTAGATGAATGGATAAGCCGGGTGCATCCAAATGATATAACCAGGGTAACACGACTCATTCAAGACCACTTTGCTCGGAAAACTCCGTTTTACATGAGTGAGTATAGAGTCCGATGTAAAGATGGTAGCTATAAATGGATTTTGGATCGGGGTCAAGCACTGTGGGATTCGCAAGATACAGTAGTGCGTATGGCTGGCTCCCATACAGATATTACTGAGCGCAAGTTGGCAGAGGAAAAACTGCAAGAAAGCGAAGAACGTTTTCAGATACTCGCTCGTGCCACTAATGATGCTGTCTGGGATTGGGATTTACTGACAGATCAGGTGTGGTGGAATGACAGCGTACAGACTCTGTTTGGTTACTCACCAGAGTCCGTCAAAAGCGAAGCCGCTTGGTGGCATGAGCATATACACTCAGACGATCGCCAGAGGATTGTTTCTGACATTCATGCTGTAATCAACAGCAATCAACAATTCTGGTCGAATGAATACCGCTTTCGCCGTGCAGACGGTTCTTATGCCTACATTTTTGATCGCGGTTATGTAGTTCATGACAACATAGGCAAGCCGGTACGGATGATTGGGGCGATGATGGACATTTCTGAACGCAAGCGGGTTCAAGAAGAGTTACAGCGCCAGAACTTGCGATCGCAATTGTTTGCCGATGTCACCTTAAAAATTCGTCAGTCCTTACAAATTGATGAAATTCTGCAAATCACTGTAAAAGAGGTGCAAAAGCTGCTGAATTGTGAGCGTGTCTTAATTTTTCGCCTACTTACAGATGGTTCCGGAAGGGTGGTGCAAGAGGCTGTGGTCGAGGGTGTGCCTGCCGTTCTTGGACAGCACCTTAATGACCCTTGCTTTGTCGAAGATTACATCCACAAATACCGCCACGGACGAATTAGTGCTGTTACCGACATCGAGGATGGTGGGATCGAGCCTTGCTATGTGGGATTTCTCAAAAAACTTAATGTCAGATCTAACCTTATTGTCCCTATTCTCCTGAAAAATCAACTTTGGGGGCTGCTCATTGCCCATCAGTGTACTCAACCTCGCGAGTGGACGAGCTGGGAAACTGAACTTTTGCGACAGTTGGCAGATCAGATAGGTATTGCCCTTGCTCAAGCTCAACTTCTAGAACAAGAAACTCGTCAACGGCAAGAACTTATCCGTTCCAATGAAGAATTGCAACAATTTGCCTTCATCGCCTCTCACGATTTGCAAGAGCCATTGCGTAAGATTAAGACATTTGGCGATCGCTTAAAAGTCACTTGTAGCCATGCTTTAACCGAACAGGGAGTTGATTACCTAGAACGGATGCAGAATGCAACCCGCAGAATGCAAGCCTTGATTGAAGATTTGTTAACACTTTCGCGAGTGACCAGTAGAGGGCAACCTTTTGTAGTAGTGGATTTGACACAGATTACACAAGAGGTGTTGTCTGATTTGGAAGTACGTATTCAACAAACCCGAGCATATGTGGAGGTAGGCGAGTTACCTGTCATTCACGCTGACCCGTTACAGATGCGTCAATTGCTACAAAATCTCATCGGCAACGCTCTGAAATTCCACGCTCCAGGGAAAGTACCTATTGTTAAAATATACGGTGAAAAATTCGACACTGAAGATGCTGTGGAATTTTGTCAAATTATTGTAGAAGATAATGGTATTGGCTTTGATGAAAAGTACCTTGACCGCATCTTCAACGTGTTTCAACGGCTGCATGGTCGCAGCGAATACGAAGGTACTGGTATTGGTTTGGCTATCTGCCGGAAAATTGTTGAACGTCACAACGGGAGCATCTGTGCACAAAGCACACCAGGGCAAGGTTCAAGATTCATCGTCAGACTTCCAATTCATTCTCTTGCATAAGGATGCTCTTCCTCAAAAGGGTTTATCATACCCCCAGAGATTGTCAAATTTTGGACAACCTTATTTCGTTATTTGTTGCAATTTAATAATCTATTCATCTTAAAACCAACGCAAAGGAGAAAATGCAGAGTGAAGGGTCGGCAAACAACCGTCACAATTCTGATGGCTGATGATGATGAGGATGACTGTATGCTAGCTCGTGAGGCGTTAGCAGAAAGCCGATTGGCAAACGAACTGCACATCGTCAATGATGGCGAAGAGTTGATGGATTATCTCCATTATCGTGGTCTGTATGCCAACAAAAGCAGTGCGCCGCGACCAAATCTGATTTTGTTAGATTTAAATATGCCAAGAAAAGATGGTCGTGAGGCACTCAGAGAGATTAAAGCTGACCCACTTTTAAGGAAAATTCCCGTTGTTATTCTGACGACTTCCAAGGCAGAGGAAGATGTTTCTAGCAGTTATGATTTGGGTGCAAACTCATTCATCATCAAACCTGTGACATTTACATCCTTGGTGGAAGTTATGACAACAATAGGAAAATACTGGTTTGAAATTGTCGAACTGCCGCTATAACTACAGGGAGACAGAAATGAAAGAGAGCATATTTAAAGTTCTTCTTGTTGATGATGATGAAGATGACTACATTTTAACTCGTGATTGGTTTCGTGAATTTCAGGTAGCTGACTGCGAGTTGGAATGGGTAAATAATTATCAAGCAGCAATGGAGGCGATTGTTCATATCCAATACGATATCTATCTTGTTGATTACCGTTTGGGTGCGCGTAACGGACTGGATCTGTTACGTGAAGCAATTGCCAAGGGTTGCTCTTCTCCAATTATTTTACTGACAGGTAAAGGAGATAGGGAAATAGACATTGAGGCAATGAAAGCAGGTGCAGCAGATTACTTAGAAAAAAGTCAGTTGACTGCTCCTTTGCTAGAACGTTCTATCCGCTACGCGGTTGAGCGCAAGCGAGCAGAACAAAAGATTCGCGAACACGCCGCACTGCTGGATGTTGCTACCGATGCAATTTTTGTACGCGATTTAAAAAATAAAATTTTATTTTGGAATAAAGCGGCTGAGGACTTATACGGTTGGAAAGCAGCTGAAGCAATTGGTAAGAAAACATTAGAACTTTGGAAAGAAAAAGATAGTTCACAATTCCAAGAAGCTCTTAAGACTTTATTGCAAAATGGTTCCTGGGAAGGCGAACTGCATCAAAGAACAAAATTTGGTAAAGAAATTATCGTCGAAAGTCGCTGGACACTAGTGAGAGAATTAGAGAAAAAAGAACAATCAGTTCTCGTTGTTAATACTGATATTACAGAAAAAAAAGAACTAGAAGCACAGTTTTTTCGTGCCCAACGTTTGGAAAGCATTGGCACTTTGGCAAGCGGTATTGCCCACGACCTCAACAATGTTCTTGCGCCTATTTTGATGACCGCCCAACTTTTGGAATCACAACTGCATGATGAGCGGAGTAAGCGACTGCTGCCAATATTGATATCCAACGCCAAACGGGGAGCAAATATGGTCAAGCAAGTGCTGTCTTTTACTCGCGGTGTTGAAGGCGATCGCACTTTGCTGCAATTGAAGCATTTAATCAAAGAAATTCAACAAGTTGTTAAAGAAACATTTCCCAAATCTATTGAAATTTCCACTCATATAGCGCCAAACCTTTGGACAGTTTCAGCTGATGTGACCCAACTGCATCAAGTGCTGATGAATTTGTGCGTCAATGCTCGTGATGCTATGCCTGATGGGGGTCGCTTGACTATCTCGGCGGAAAATCTTGTTGTTGATCAAAATTACGCCAAGATGTATCTTGATGCTCGAGTTGGTTCGTATGTTGTGATGACTGTTGCTGATACTGGAGTTGGTATTCCACAGGAAATCTTAGACCGTATTTTTGAACCATTTTTTACGACTAAAGACTTAGGTAAAGGGACTGGGCTTGGTCTTTCTACCGTCGTTGGGATTATTAAAAGCCACGGCGGTTTTATTAACGTGTATAGTGAGGTAGGGAAAGGCAGCCAATTTAAGGTGTATTTACCAGCACAAGAAGCAACGGAAAATCCAGAACAACAAGAACTGGAATTACCTTGCGGTAACGGAGAATTGATTTTGGTTGTGGATGACGAAGATTCGATTCGAGACGTTACCAAAACATCTCTAGAAAGTTATAATTACAAGGCGATAACTGCTTGCGATGGTATTGAGGCGATCGCTCTTTATGCAGAACATCAGGACGAAATCTCTGTAGTCTTGACAGATATGGTTATGCCTTCTATGGATGGAGTCACCACCATCCGCACCTTACGAAAAATTAATCCAGCAGTCAAGATTATTGCCGTGAGTGGACTTGCTTCTAGTGAAAAAATTAATACGGTCACTCAGATGGGCGTCAAAGCGTTTTTATCCAAACCTTACACCGCCAAGCAGTTATTGCAAACTATTAGCACCGTCAAAAGTGGAAATTAATTAAGTAAATTATGAATTAGAAATTATGAATTATAAAACTTTTATTATTCATAATTCATAATTGACAATTTATCATTCCTGATTATGACCAACCAGCATTCTGAAGTTTTAGCCGTCAACCAAGCTTTTTATCGAGCTTTTGAAAAAAAAGATATCGAGGCAATGGCTACCGTATGGTCTCAAGGAACTGGCAGTATTTGTATTCACCCCGGATGGAATGTATTGCGCTCTTGGAAGGAAATTCGCTCCTCCTGGGTTAACATTTTCAAAAATACTACTTACATTGAGATTAACACTGAAATCATTGCAACAGAAGTTCGCGATCAGATCGCCTACGTCGTACTCACAGAAAATGTCCTGCAAATCATCAATGGCAGAAGATTAGAAGCACAATCAGTAGCCACGAATACATTTGAACTTCTTGGTGGTCAGTGGTATATCGTTCATCATCACGCTAGTGCAGGCTGGCAAAAATAACTGACCAGTGATAGATGTTGGCTCGAGTACTG
>NZ_CAWMYC010000164.1:0-38378 GCF_963872035.1 Scytonema sp. HK-05 | reverse complement strand
TCAATTGAATGAAGTAATTATTTATCTGTGTCCATCTGTGTCCATCTGTGGTTCATTATTTCTTTGATGTACCTTACAAGGGTAAACATCCAATTGCCACCCAGCATGACCGATTAGGAAGCTACAATCTAGAAGAAATGGGCTAAAATTCATGGATGAGGTAAGCTTTATGTTACAAACCATTCAAGGAACCTATAAAAACGGCAAAATTGAACTCGCTGAAACACCACAAGGCATTACTGAAAGCGCAGTTTTCGTCACTTTCTTAGAAACAAAACCCACAACTTGGCCAGAAATGATCATGGAATATCAAGGTGTAAAAGAAAGTATCATCTTTGAATCGTATCGAGATGAACTTCTACCACCTAACGAAATAGAACTTTAATTATGGGTTATCTACTAGATACTTGCGTAATTAGTGATTTTGTTAAAGGAGAAGAAAACACCCTCAAGCAATTCAAATCAATCTCTCCTACTGATATTTTTATCTCATCTCTAACAGTAATGGAGGTGAAATATGGATTAGCCGTCAATCCACAACGCGCCATCAAAATCCAACCATTGATTGAAACAATCTTCAACTCAATTACAATTCTACCATTTGCTTCAAAAGAAGCAGAACAAGCCGCCCAAATCAGAGGCATTCTCAAACTAGCAGGTTCACCTATCGGTGCTTATGATGTACTCATCGCAGCCACCGCAGTAACCCATAATCATATTTTGGTAACATCTAACGTCCGAGAATTTCAAAGAGTACCTAATTTGCAAATAGAAAATTGGCGTTCTACTTGAATAGCGATCGCCGCTTGCTGCGCTTTGCGCGATCGCCTGCTGATTCGCCTCATCTCCGGTAAGCTTTCTGCTGAAGATTTAGACATCCAATTCCCGCCCAGCAAGTTAAAACTCAATGGGCTAGTACCGCTGCGCGGAAGTCAAAAGTCAAAAGTCAAAAGTCAAAAAGCTGATTTTGTGGGCTTTTCGCTGCTTTGGAATGGTAGCTTTATTTCCGCCACGTTGTACTAGGTAGTTAATGTGTTAAATTTTATCAAATTTTCGGCGATTCCCGATTTAGCTGCATAAGCCAACTAGAATTTTATCTATAAAAAGAAGTAAAGGCTTTGCTTTGGCTCAAGTTTTTTCTGCAATGATATTTTATTGACTCTGTCAAAGCGTAAGCCCGTGGCACTAGCTCTTGGCTTTTTTATGAACGACAACACCCGTGTCAAAACTATTTTGATTCTGGCAGCCAATCCTGCAAGTACCTCAAGGCTACGGTTGGATGAAGAGGTGCGAGAAATTGAAGAGGGATTGCGCCGAGCTAACAAACGTGAGCAGTTTAAGCTAGAGCAGAAGTGGGCGGTGCGTCAGCGGGACTTTTATCGGGCAATTTTAGACTACAAACCCCAGATTGTCCATTTTAGCGGACACGGTGCGGGAGTTGATGGCATTGTTTTGGAAGATGAAACAGGACAACCAGCGCTTGTGACAGCAGATGTCCTCGCCAGCCAATTTGCGCTGTTTGCTACAAAGGGAGTCGAGTGTGTGGTGCTCAATGCTTGCTATAGCGCAGAGCAAGCACAAGCGATTCGCCAATATGTAAACTATGTCATTGGGATGAATACGACAGTTGGGGATAAAGCAGCTGTCGCGTTTGCTGTGGCGTTTTATGATGCAATAGCCGCAGGCGAAGAGGTGGAGTTTGCCTATAAGCTCGGTTGTTCTCAAATGATAAGTTTTGTGGAGCACGAAACTCCAGTTTTTTTAAAGAAAGAGAATATTACCGTCTCCACAGTACCTGTTATAGACATCATTCCTCCCAACCCTTACCAGGGATTGGCTGCTTTTGGGGAAGAAGATGCAGAATTCTTCTTTGGACGGGAAACGTTTGTCAATGGCTTGGTTGAAGCAGTGCAAAAGCAGCCGTTAGTAGGTGTGATTGGTCCTAGTGGTAGTGGTAAATCATCTGTTGTGTATGCCGGACTCATTCCCCAGTTGCGAAAAGAAGGAAGTTGGCTGATTGAATCATTTCGTCCGGGAAATCAGCCGTTTTATCAGCTGGCTTCTGCCCTAGTACGTCAATTGGAACCGGAACTAGGTGAAACCGGACAACTGCGAGAAGCAGCTGGATTGGCTCTTGATATACAGCAGGGCAAAGTCACCTTAGATCAGGTAGTGTCTCGCATCACACAACGCAATCCCGGCAAGCGTCTGTTGCTAGTTGCAGACCAATTTGAGGAACTCTACACCCTATGTCAGGATAAAGCAGAACAGGAACGCTTTGCCGATTTGTTGCTAAAATCGTTCGCGACCAAAAGTTTCACACTAGTTTTCACTTTACGGGCTGACTTTTACGGCTATGTCCTCTCCTATCGTCCTTTACGAGATGCATTAGAGCAGTTTACACCCAAGCTGCTGAGTTCCATGAGTCGGGAGGAACTACAAAGGGCAATTAAGCAACCAGCACAAAAGCTGGAAGTGCAATTAGAACCACAACTAACCCAACGGATTTTAGATGATGTTGGGAGTGAGCCTGGTAACTTACCTTTATTGGAATTTGCGCTTACCCGGTTGTGGGAGAAGCAGCAAAGGCGAGTGCTAACTCATCAAGCATACGAAGAGATAGGGGGTGTGAAAAAAGCGCTAGCTAATCATGCCGAGCAAGTTTACCAACAATTGAGTGAAACAGAACAAAAAGCTGCACAGCGAATTTTTGTGCAATTAGTGCGCCCCGGGGAAGGGACAGAGGACACTCGGCGCATAGCAACTCGTGCAGAAGTTGGCGACGAAAACTGGGGATTGATAAGTTATTTAGCAGGATACCAAGCCCGTTTGGTCGTAACGGGACGCGATGATAAGTCACAGGAAGATACGGTGGAGGTTGTCCATGAAGCGCTGATTCGGGAATGGATCACTCTGCGGAAGTGGATGAATGATAACCGTCAGTTTCGCGTTTGGCAGGAACGGTTAAAGGTGGCAATGCGAGAGTGGAAAAGTAATAACCATGACTCTGGGGCATTGTTACGAGGTGGACCTTTGACTGTAGCCGAAGAATGGTTGCACAAGCGATCGCATGAAATGACTCAACTTGAGCAAGATTTTATTCGTGCCGGCGTGGAACAACGGGATAAAGAGCATCAAGAAGTTGAACGCAGAAGACGGCTGACTATCTCAAGATTAGTTGGCGGCTTGGTAGTTGCTCTAAGTTTAACTGGGGTTGCTCTAGGGCAATGGCGAACCGCAGAGCAACAGCGGGTGGAGTTAACTGCTGCAACAGTAAAAGGGTTGCTATCGACAGAGCCCGTACAAGGGATGGTGACTGCAATTAGAGCAGTGGGGCTAAGTAGATCGCCCTTTGTCAGTTTCCCTAACAAATCATTTCCCGCAGTACAAGACAGTTTGTTCACTGCAGTTCAGAGTAGTTATGAAAAAAATGTTCTTAAAGGTCATTCCGGATCTGTCAATTCAGTAGCAATCAGCACAGACGGCAAAACCATCGTCAGTGGTGCAGATGATGGCACCGTCAGATTGTGGAATCAGCAAGGACAGCCAATGGGGCAGCCCTTGAAAGGCCATTCGATATCTGTCACAGCAGTAGCAATCAGCACAGACGGCAAAACCATCGTCAGTGGTGCAGATGATGGCATCAGGTTGTGGAATCAGCAAGGACAGCCAATGGGGCAGCCCTTGAAAGGTCATTCGGGTTATGTCATGTCAGTAGCAATCAGCACAGATGGCAAAACCATCGTCAGTGGTGGAGATGATGGCACCGTCAGATTGTGGAATCAGCAAGGACAGCCAATGGGGCAGCCCTTGAAAGGTCATTCAGGTTCTGTCAATTCAGTAGCAATCAGCACAGACGGCAAAACTATCGTCATTGGTGGAGATGATGGCACCGTTAGGTTGTGGAATCAGCAAGGACAGCCAATGGGGCAGCCCTTGAAAGGTCATTCAGGTTCTGTCAATTCAGTAGCAATCAGCACAGACGGCAAAACTATCGTCATTGGTGGAGATGATGGCACCGTTAGGTTGTGGAATCAGCAAGGACAGCCAATGGGGCAGCCCTTGAAAGGTCATTCAGGTTCTGTCAATTCAGTAGCAATCAGCACAGACGGCAAAACCATCGTCAGTGGTGGATTAGATGGCACCGTCAGGTTGTGGAATCAGCAAGGACAGCCAATGGGGCAGCCCTTGAAAGGTCATTCGGGTTATGTCAGTTCAGTAGCAATCAGCACAGACGGCAAAACCATCGTCAGTGGTGGAGATGATGGCGTCAGGTTGTGGAATCAGCAAGGACAGCCAATGGAGCAGCCCTTGAAAGGTCATTCCGGTTCTGTTATGTCAGTAGCAATCAGCACAAACGGCAAAAGCATCGTCGGTGGTGGAGAAGATGGCACCGTCAGGTTGTGGAATCAGCAAGGACAGCCTATGGGGCAGCCCTTAAAAGGTCATTCGGGTTTTGTCGAGTCAGTAGCAATCAGCACAGACGGCAAAACCATCGTCAGTGGTGGAGATGATGGCACCGTCAGGTTGTGGAATCAGCAAGGACAGCCTATGGGGCAGCCCTTGAAAGGCGATTCGGGTTTTGTCAAGTCAGTAGCAATCAGCACAGACGGCAAAACCATCGTCAGTGGTGGACAAGATGGCACTGTCAGGTTGTGGAATCAGCAAGGACAGCCTATGGGGCAGCCCTTGAAAGGTCATTCGAGATATGTCAATTCAGTAGCAATCAGCACAGACGGCACAACCATCGTCAGTGGTGGAGAAGATGGCACTGTCAGGTTGTGGAATCAGCAAGGACAGCCTATGGGGCAGCCCTTGAAAGGCCATTCGGGTCGTGTATGGTCAGTAGCAATCAGCACAGACGGCAAAACTATCGTCAGTGGTGGAGAAGATGGCACTGTCAGGTTGTGGAATCAGCAAGGACAGCCTATGGGGCAGCCCTTGAAAGGCCATTCGGGTCGTGTATGGTCAGTAGCAATCAGCACAGACGGCAAAACCATCGTCAGTGGTGGACAAGATGGCACCGTCCGCTTGTGGGATATCAATTTTGAGCATTGGTTGAAAATTGCTTGTGAACGGTTGCGCTTTCATCCCGCGCTGATTGGTGATGCCAAGGCAACTTGTCAGCCATATTTGCGTTAAAAATTGGACAACAATTATTTAATGTACACATGGAGAATACGAGATTCGAACTCGTGACCTCTGCGGTGCGATCGCAGCACTCTACCAACTGAGCTAATTCCCCGGTTAAAGACACCCAATTTATTATAGTATCATTCACCTGTAGTACGTTGCAATTCTTTTTGAGAAAAAACTTCCTGTACCCGTTCGAGTTCCAAGTCAGTGAGATCATCCACTGTCCAGTTGCAGCAGCGTTGAAGCATATGGAATGGATAAGTATTTGCCACACCAACGACTTGCATACCCGCTTTTTTTGCGGCTTGGATACCAGCAGGAGTATCTTCAATTGCTAGACACTCATGTGGTTGAAGATTTAAATCAGGATATTTCTGGTTTAGACGTTCCACAGCAAGCAAATAACCATCTGGTTCTGGTTTACTGGTGGTAATGTCATCACCCGCGACAACAACTTGAAAGTATTCAGCCAGTTGAGTGCGATCAAGTACCACTTCTATTTCTTTGCCGATGGCATCACTGACTATTCCTAGTTTCAAATTGCAAGAACGCACTTGAGATAACAAATCATCTAAACCAGGATACAAAGGCAGTTTTTCGATTTTTTGGACATCCATTGCATATCCTCGTGCTTTGCGATGAAGCAACTGAGTTAAATACGTATCATTAAGAACACGACCGCGACGAGCAAGCAACTCTTTCAAACAAGAGCGATCGCTACGTCCCAAGCACACTTTGTGATACTCACCAGGCTTGAGGGTGAGGTTTTCCTCGAGTAGAAGTTGCTCTATCAATCGCTCGTGGAGTGGCTCATCATTAATGATGACACCATTAAAATCAAAGAAAACTGCCTTTAAACTCATGCTGTTGTGTCAAAAGCTGGTGATGGAAAGCCCTGCAAATCTTCATTATCCACTTTGTTGTCTACCTGTGCAGGAGTGTAACGCCCTACATTTGTTTGAACGCTAGCATCTTCAGATAGAATTGGTTTCACCCCACTCGTAACTTGATTTATCCACCATACATCTTGGGTTTGCACCGCTTCAAATCCTGCTGCACCCATCCACGCATCCACACTTCCAGCACTATATTCGTGAATATACGGCTCCTCAAAAACATTATTTAACCAGTCTAACTGACGCAAGGTGTTCTGATTTCCATCCAGAATCAACACTTGTCCACCCGCCACCAGCAACCGGAAGCACTCTCGTAAAATTGCTTGAGAGACTGCTGTTGGTGTTTCATGGAATAACAAAGAAGCTGTTACCAAGTCAAAAGAAGCATCAAGGAAACTTGTCTTCTCTGCATTCCCATGTCGCCAGACAATGTCTAAACTAGCACTTTCAGCTTTATGAGAAGCCCGTAGTAACATATAAGGCGATAAGTCCAAGCCGACGACTTCCGCTTCGGGAAAAGCCTGCTTTAACATCAAAGTTGTCGAACCTGTACCACAACCCAAATCAAGAATTCGTCGCGGCTGTACCTTGATGTTATCAATTAAAGCCTGACGTACTATGCTTTCATTAGGCGCGAGAACGTATTGGGTAATCGGATCGTAAGTAACCGCCGCACCAGAATTGAGATATCCACGCTCAATTCCATGAAAGTTTTGGCTGCTGTAGTATGCCGGAATTGCCACATCACCACGTCGAAAGCGGCTGCTTTCTGTTTCCCAGTCAACACTCTCGGCGTACCGCCGCAACCCCTCTTCATCGATAAGCAAACGCATTACAGGCGATAGAAAACGTTCCCAGATTGTATCTTGACGAACTGCCATAGGATTGTATTTGAGTTTATTGGGTTTTTTAAGGTAGTGTGATTTTATTTACAAATTTTAATATATCTCTTCAAACTAGCACGCCTCATCTAGCGAAAGAGTGGACATTAATAGATTTTGTATATTACAATTGTAATACATCTATTGCTACCTGCTGGGAGTAGCAATAGGTGATGCCCACCCTTATCTGGTTCTGGTGGGCATCGTCACTTTATAAGCATACGTTTATGAATAAGGACGAAATAAAATGAAAGACTATGAAAAATTGAAATTGCTGTAACTAGCTCATGTAAAAACTCGATTCGGACGAGTCAAAAGTCTAATCTAAAATACAAAAAATTATGCCCTACGAAGAGTTAAAAATTTCAACACCATCACCCGTTCTGTCTTGGGCAAATCACTCCTTGGGAGCAGAAGAAACTAAGATGGCGAAGAATGTAGCATCACTGCCATTTGTGTTTAAGCATGTAGCTTTGATGCCAGATGTCCACTTGGGTAAAGGTGCCTTAGTGGGTTCTGTGATTGCGACAAAAGAAGCAATTATTCCCGCTGCTGTCGGCGTGGATATCGGTTGCTTTGTGGGCGATACCCTTATCCCACTAGTTGATGGTCAGTCTTATCCCATACAAGAACTCGCTCATCGGGATGAAGAGTTTATTGTCTATGCCTGCACCTCAACTGGAAGAATCGTAGCAGCTAAAGCAACTGCTAGGTTGACTAGACGTAATGCTTCCCTGGTAAAAGTGATTCTGGATAATGGTGAAGAGATTATTTGCACTCCAGATCACCAATTCATGTTGCGGGATGGAACATATGAGGAAGCTCAACATCTTCAGCCAAGGACATCCCTCATGCCCTTCTACTCTAAAGTTGATAAAGATGGCTATACCCTAATTGCTCAGCCCTACTCAGGTAAATGGCAAAAAGCACACTGGATCATTGCTAGATCGGGCTTATTAGGTAAAGTTCCCAAATTTGAAGCCCAGAGAACGGTCATTCATCATCGGAACTTTAATGAATCTGACAATAGACCCCAGAACCTGGAGTTCATCGGCAACTGCGACCATTCTGCCTATCATCGCAGCTTGGTTGAACGTAATCAAGACTGGCAATCCCCAGAGTTTGAACAAAAGCGAGTGGCTGCACTTAAAAGAAAAGCTCAAACTCCAGAAGGGTATGAGTACTACGCAACTCGAGGGACTCAAAATATTCTTCAATATATGCAGCAAGAACCAGAACATTTTAGACAATCAGTTGCTGGCAATGGCGAACGTGGTAAGCAATACTTGAGAGCTTACAATCAAAGTGAAAAAGGTAGAGCAAAATCCAAGGAAATTGCAAATAGATACTACACCTGTGATATTTGCGGTGCAGAGGTCAAAACTCCAATTGGGCTACACAACCACCGAAGGAAAGAACACGAGTGCAATCACAAAGTTACAGCTGTGCTGTCTGTGAACTATACACAGGATGTTTACTGCTTGACAGTGCCGGAGTATCATAATTTTGCCTTGAAAGCTGGCGTCTTTGTTCACAATTGCGGGATGTGCGCTATTAAAACACCATTTAATAGTGACCAACTAGAAGGTAAGCTAAAGAAAATCCGCTTGGATATTGAAGCAGCAATTCCCACAGGTTTCAACGAAAATAAAGACGTTGAAAAAAGTGCCGCTAACTGGCAACGGTGGAGTGATTTCAAAGACTTGCATCGAGGGGTGCAAGATTTGCAAGGTAAAGCGATGAAGCAAATGGGTTCTCTCGGCGGAGGAAATCATTTTATTGAGGTTTGCCTCGATACAGAGAACCAAGTTTGGCTGATGCTGCATTCTGGTTCACGCAACATCGGCAATCAATTAGCACAGTGCCACATTAACACAGCTAAAGAATTAGCAAAAATGGCGGGTAATAAATTGCCTGATCCTAATTTGGCTCATTTTGTCGCTGGTACGCCAGAATTCCAGGCTTACTGGCATGATTTGCAGTGGGCACAGAATTATGCGCGTTTCAACCGTGAGGTGATGATGGCGCGTTTCCAGCGTATTGTCGAAAAGCATTTGGCAGGTGGTAAAGCAATTAAGCCTTTATTAGAAGTGAATTGCCATCACAATTACGCTGAAAAAGAAGTGCATTTTGGCGAGGATGTCTACGTCACTCGTAAAGGTGCTGTCCGTGCAACAGAAGAAGATTATGGCATTATCCCTGGTTCAATGGGGGCAAAATCTTACATTGTTAAGGGTAAGGGTAGTGCTAATAGTTTTTGCAGTTGTTCGCACGGTGCAGGACGTTTACTGTCTCGTGCGAAGGCAAAAAATGTCTACACATTAGATGATTTGATTGAGCAAACAAAAGGCGTAGAGTGCCGTAAAGATACAGGCGTTTTGGATGAAATTCCAGGCGCTTACAAACCGATAGAAGAAGTTATGGAGAATCAAGCGGATTTAGTCGAAGTTGTAGCAACTTTGAAGCAAGTTGTTTGCGTAAAGGGTTAAATCATGGGGTGGGCATTGCCCATCCTAGTTTTTGAAAAATTTTAAGGAGAAGTTATGATTTTTGGATTGATAAAAAAAAGGCGATGGCGCAGAGCGCCCGCGCTCGTCCTCCGGACACGCTACGCGATCGCAATTTTAACCAGGAGCAAAATGCAGGATGATCTCTGATAGTGCAAAGAGCCAATTTCCGCAACTAGAAACCAAAAATCTCATATTGAGGGCAACCAATTTGTCTGATGCAGAAGCCATTTTTCAGGTTTTTGCTAATGAAGACGTAACTAAATATCACGATCTAGAACCTCCTACAAGTATCGAACAAGTGAAAGGTTTAATTAATCGTAGGTCAGAACGTTTCCAAACTAAACAGGGAATTCGTTGGGGAATAGCTAAAAAAAACGATAATGTCATCATTGGCTCTTGCGGTTATCGCTACAAGAATCCTTTTTTGGCAGAACTTGGTTATGAGCTTGCAAAAGCCCATTGGCGACAAGGTATTATGACAGAAGCACTCTTTGCTGTCATTGAGTTTGGATTTCAAGCTATCGCATTGAATCGAATTGAGGCGATGGTGATGCTGGAAAACACAGCATCTGTTAAGTTGTTGCAAAAATTAGGGTTTCTAGAGGAAGGCATTCTTAGAGAATATGGTTACTGGAAGGGTCAGTTTCATGACTTGAGAATATTTTCTTTGTTGAAAAAAGATTATCACAACTGATTTATAAAGTAAACCTTAAATTGTAGAGTGAGTTACGTGTTGGTTTAACGCACCACCAAATGCGATGCGTTACGGCAAGTTCTGACTTTCTCAAACTTCCAAATCTTTACATAGCCGTAACACATCCTACTTAATATTTACTTTATAAATGACCTTTTAGTTAGAAAAGTCAGCCTTTGAGGAGTTACATACTAGTTAGACAGAAAAACAATTTGGGAAATTATTCTAATGCTACAAGAAGTAGATATAAAAAAGTATAAGCAGCAATTACTAACCGACTTCAATTCTCGAACTCATTATGACCAAGGCAGGTTTTCTGCTCCTGTTGGCGATCGCCTAATCAAAATAGCCAAACTCCAAAGTGGACAAACAATTCTAGATATTGCAACAGGTACAGGTATAGTAGCTCTTTCTGCTGCCAAAATAGTTGGCGATGAAGGTAAAGTTATCGGCGTGGATATTTCCGCAGGAATGCTCAGTTATGCAAAAGAAAAACTGGCGGCGGAGGGTTTGAAAAATATCGTTTTTCTGGAAGCAGATGCCGAAAATTTAACTTTTACTGATAATAGTTTCGATGTCATATTATGCTCTTTGGCAATCTGTTATTTAACTGATATTCCCAAAGCTTTATGCCAGTGGCATCGCTTCCTCAATTCTAGTGGAATTTTGGCGTTTAATGCTTGGGCGGAAATAGCTTTTCCTCCGTCAGTTTTATTTCGTGAAGTTGCTCAAAGATATGGTGTAAAAGTTCCCAACCCAAATGAACCGCTTGGTACAGTTGAGAGATGCCACAACCTGTTACAAGAGGCAGGATTTAAAAATATTGAAGTGACACAAGAGCAGTTTGGTTGGTATTTCACTCCTGATGCTCAAACTGCTGAGGAGTTATGGAAAATGAACTCCAAAAATGTTTTTGGCTATCAAGTATTGCAACTTTCACCAAATCAGTTAGAGCAATGCAGATCTGAATATATATCAGAAGTTCAGGCATTACCCATGACAGAACAAGGCGCTTGGTGTGATGCTTCGATATTTTTTGTATTAGCTCACAAGTGAGAATATTTTTAGAAATCAGGTTTGACAAAACCAGACTTCTGTCAAACCTGAAGAATCCGAAAACGCTCGCAAGTGATGAGATTAGCCATCTGTAGTACCCGTCAGTATTGGGTGCCAATCATGATGGCAAGAAATGATGCACCCACTACGCCACACGCTTACAGGGCTTGAGCCGGCTAAAGTTGTCCAGCACCAGATTGGGGGTTACTGACAAGCGTTGATGTGTTAATTCCTTGCAACTTTGCCAGTAACTGATGCTGAATGTTATCCACATTCCAACTATCGCCGCCTGGCTTGTTAGTTGACGATTGACCTGGATTTAGACCATCTAACAAGCTAATGCCGGTGTAGTCTTTTCCAGAGTTGAAATTAGGAGTCAACTCAGAAATTTGACCAGGAGTGAGTGTGAAATTGTCAAGCCCGTTGCCTTGTGTGATTTGCTCCTTAAAACTGTTGTGGAGATTATCGTCCAAAGTGATATTGCCACACAACTGGCGATCTGCTGAAAGCAGCAGCGCTTCGCTATCGCTACCACTAAGGGCTGGGGTAAGACTACCATCTGAATCAGTGTTGGTGGGATTTGCACTAATATCTACAGGGGTATTGCTACCATTGGCGTTCTTACCTATGGTGTTTACAGGAAACAGATTACTAGGTACTGGGGTAAGACCAGCATCTGAATCAGTGTTGGTGGGATTTGCACTAATATCTACAGGGGTATCGCTACCATTGCCGCTGTTACCTATGGTGTTTGCAGCAAACAGATTACTAGGTACTGGGGTAAGAGCAGCATCTGAATCAGTGTTGATGGGATTTGCACTAATATCTACAGGGGTATCGCTACCATTGCCGCTGTTATCTGTGGTGTTTACAGGAAAGATACTACTCAAGTTAGTGTTGGAGGTGTTAGCTGTGGTGTCTCCAGAAGTACCGTTAATTAAGCTATTGTCACTGGTAGCTGCTGGGATGAGGTTATTGCCCCCACCAAGGGTGGAGTCATTGCCATCAACACCTACAACACTTGCTGCTCTTGGGACAATATTTTGCAAATCACTGCCCTTAGGTTCTGCAATATTAATAGATGCTGTGACATTCAGGTCACTGGGATCATTCGCGTTTTTGGCTGGCCATTGAGTATTTCCCCCACCATCGATGAGTTGATCAGTAACTTGGTTCTTGATGTTCCAATCGTTACCTGCAACGTTATTTGCGAAGGTTGAGTCTTTGACAGTGGTGGATGAGCCACCTCCGGAAATAGCTCCACCTTGAAAACCAGCGTAGTTGTCAGCAATGGTCGTATCATCAATAGTGATGGGATTGGAGTAATTGGCAAAAGAGATTGCTCCACCCAAACCATTTGTGCCGTCAGTACTCTCGGCTCGATTACCAGTGAACGTACTTTCGCTAATAGTACCTGGCGCTTCTTCTCCTATCCATAAACCACCACCTTGCTGGAGTGCCCGATTTTCGCTGAAGGTGGTGTTGTTGACGGTAAACTCAGCATTACCAATTCGCAGACCACCACCGAGTGAATCGCCTCGAGAGTCCTCAATGAGTTCATTTTTGGCAATTGTGGAATTTTCAACAATTATTTTGTCTGGGGGATAAGCATACAGAAAGAGTCCTCCCCCTTGTCCAGCAGCTTTGTTGCTTTCAAACTCGCTATTACGAATGGTAATTGTGCCTCCAACAGGACCATGATCGTAATTTGCTCCAGAGGCATTCGCTCCATCAGTATAGATGGCACCACCATAACCTATGGTGTGAGGACCTATTGGACCTCCCGCTGTTGAGTCATTATTGCGGAAAGTAGAGTCTTCTACTGTAAGTTTGCTCAATACAGTGTTGATTGCACCGCCATTGGTTCCTTTGTTATTAGTGAAGTCACTATTTTTCACCGTTAGAGCACTGTTACCATTGACAGCGATCGCACCGCCGCCACGTTCCGATTTACCAGCAGTACTGTCGTTCCCCTCAAATACACTGCCAGTGATGGTGTTAGCGGTGTTAAAGCCTCCCCAAATTGCCCCTCCTCCTGCGCCCGAAGCGCTGTTATTCACAAATTTGCTGTTTTCTACGTTGAGAGTGGTGAGCTTATCTCCACTGACTGTGCGAATTGCGCCTCCAGCACCATTTTCCCAGTCACCAGTGGCTTTTCCATTGGCAAGGGTCAAATTTCGCAATGTAAAACTGGAGCCTGGTGTTGGTACATCAAAAATCCGGCTCGCATTATTGCCACTAATTGTTAAACCGCTAGCACCTGCACCATCAATTGTCAGGTCTTTGTTAACTGTGAGTTGACCTGAAGTCAGGGTAATAGTTTGCTTGGCCAGGTTGGAGCCAAATTGAATAGTATCGCCTGATTTTGCCTGAGCGATCGCATCTCTAAGAGAACCGGCTCCATTGTCGGCAGTAGACGAAACGGTAATAGTACTCATGTTGAATCAATCCTTGTTTGTTGTTTGTCTTGACCAATAACTTATGAACTATGACCAACAAAGTGGTCTAGAGATAGGTAAAGTAGCTATCACGCTCGATGAAATACCGATGGGCAACGAGCTTCTGACCATGCCTATCAGGTCATGATCATATGAGTTGCACATATAGGCTCGTGCCGATTATGTGATCACAGATAGTTGCGGTCTCAGCTCTAGTAGTCCGCCAAGGCAAAGCCTGAGGGGTATGTAGTAAGCACGAAGAAGTGCGCCTTTAAGCCATAAATCGCTCACTACAAACCCACAAAGTTTGTCTGGTGGAGTACTAGTTGGCTCGTGGCAATTGTTGCTCAAAGGCGGCTCTAGTCGCCCTTAGCATAGCCAAAGCCACCATAAAGCTCGGTATTAGCATCTCTATTTGATGCTCTTACCTACTCTTGCCCAGAGGCAGTGTGGTTTTTATTTAGGTTTTGTTTGCCCTTGTTAGGTTGTCCCTAATTGCAGACTTTCCGATTGTTGGTGGGAGATAGGGACCCTAGAGATATTGAGATGTGGGTTAAAGACTTTGGTAATTTGTGCGTTTTTGTTCTCTGTAGTGTCGAGGACAATCACCTTGGCTTTTGGTGTAACGCCTTTACTCACGAAAGCGATCTCTGCTAGTTGAGAATCAATGAAAACTGGGCTAATGCTAGTGAAAGCCCGAAACGTTTGGTTGTACATAGTAAATTCTTGTGATTACGGGTTAGCTGTAGAGACACTTGACGAAGCAACAGTAAGCGTCTTTACATGGCGTTAGAATTCCAGCTCTTAAAAAGCTTTTTAAGCTTTCGCTGGCGGTAGATACCCGCTATTCAGTCGATTTACTTTGGGCAAGCAAGTTTTTTAACTTCTCACCTCATACTGTCAAAAAACATCTTTTAGTCTGACTTACATCGTCTGACTCACATGAAGCCTTAAAAGCTCTAATCATTTGAGCCGTTATGCACCTTTAATATTATTTGCATCTTTTTCTACCCATAAGATCAATTTGTTCCAAAGTTCATGAAGCTTTTATATTATTTCGTAAAATCTTTATAATAACTTTTTAAAATCAGTCACTTAACCTGATTGACTGTAGTTTGGACTTAAGGTATGGACTAGGTGAAGGGGACATTAAGCAAAGGAGGGAAACTTTGAGTTTGTCGTCCTTTCCTCGGATGCCAAATTTGATATTACAGTCGCACGCAATTGGGCCATAAGCAACAAAGCGTTTCTCGAGCAGCACAAGCAGCACCCTTACTGCTGTGTTCAACAGCACAAATGTCTTAATCTTCAACATTTATCTTGCTCATTATGTCCATAAGCATTTATACTTATATATAATCGTTGCCATTCAATAGAGTCGAAAGTGCAGCGTTTCATGCCATTCCAAGCTGTCTAAAGACGGCTAACAATGGCTGTAGTTCTGAATAACGATGTGAGGATAAAAACTCTCTTGGAAAACTGGGTAAGAAAATAAACGTGCGGTGAGTTGATTGCAATCCACCATAACAATATAGATTTCCGTTGCAGTGTACCATCAAAGAGGACGCTTTTCTCCCGTGTTAATCATTTACATACAGGAATATCAGCCATGACTATTGCTACAGCTAGCTTTTCTATTAACCTTGGTGCATACAAGCCACTGGCACTAGACCCTACCAATCCGAACCTCACGAATGAACAGCGGGAGACACTCAAAGCTAACATTCAGTTGTGCCGCGATGCGATCGTTTTCTTCACCGCTACAGGTGCTGCCAAAGGTCTGGGCGGTCACACGGGTGGTGCTTACGACACAGTGCCAGAGGTCGTCATCCTCGATGCATTTTTCCGGGGCGCACCAGATAAATTCGTGCCGATTTTCTTTGATGAAGCGGGACACCGCGTTGCCACGCAATACCTCATGGCTGTCTTGCACGGTGAGTTGTCTGCTGAAAGTCTTGTCCATTACCGCGAAGCTGGTGCAAAACTGCCTGGACATCCTGAACTCGGACTGACGCCCGGAGTGAAGTTCAGTTCTGGACGGTTGGGACATGTATGGCCCTACATTAATGGTGTGGCACTGGCAAATCCGAATAAGGTAGTTATTTGCCTTGGATCTGATGGTTCGCAGCAGGAAGGCAATGATGCAGAAGCAGCACGTTTGGCGGTTGCCAAGAATCTGAATGTGAAGCTGATTATCGATGATAATGATGTTACCATTGCCGGACATCCTTCTGATTACCTGCCAGGTTTCAGCGTTGCCAAAACACTCTCTGGTCACGGGCTGAATGTCAATGAGGGAGATGGCGAGGACTTGGATGATTTGTATCGTCGGATAAGTCAAGCAGTAACGACACAGGGACCCGTCGCCTTGGTTAACAAGCGGAAAATGGCTGTAGGGATTGAAGGCATAGAAGGTTCAACGCATGGTCATGATGTTATCCCAGTGGACAAGGCGATCGCCTACTTGGAAAAGCGTGGACTCACCGAAGCCGTCAGATATCTCAAGAGCATTCAAAAGCCCAAGCACAGCGACACCTTCACAGGTTCCGGTGACAAATGGGATTCTAACCGCAACGTGTTTGGTGATGCGGTGGTATCCGTCCTCAGCCGCCTGAGTGAAACAGAGCGCAAAGAAAAGGTAATATGTATCGATAGTGACCTCGAAGGCTCTTGCGGACTGAAGAAGATTCATGACGCCTATCCAGAAATCTTCATCAGTTCTGGCATTATGGAGAGAGGTAATTTCTCTGCCGCTGCCGGATTTGGCATGGAAAAAGGCAAGCAGGGCATCTTTGGCACATTCAGCGCGTTCTTGGAAATGTGCATTTCAGAAATCACGATGGCGCGGCTGAACTACTCCAACGTCCTGTGTCACTTCTCTCACTCTGGCGTAGATGACATGGCGGATAATACCTGTCACTTCGGTATAAACAATATGTTTGCCGACAACGGGTTGGATGACGGTTACGAAACACGGTTGTACTTCCCCGCAGACGCCGCCCAAATGAAAGCTTGTGTTGAAGCAGTTTTCTTTGACCCAGGACTACGGTTTATTTTCTCCACCCGTTCCAAGACTCCGAACATTGTTGATGTCAATGGAAAGAACCTCTACGGCGAAGGTTATACCTTTACTCCTGGCAAGGATGAAGTCGTGCGTGAAGGAACTGCTGGTTACATCGTTAGCTTTGGTGAAGGATTATACCGCGCACTGGATGCAGTAGAACGTCTTAAACAGCAAGGGATTGACGTCGGCTTAATCAATAAGCCTACACTCAACGTCATTGACGAAGAAACGCTCGCGAAAGTTGGTAAAGCGCCCTTTGTATTGGTCGTTGAATCATTTAACCGCCGTACAGGACTGGGTAGCCGTTTTGGTACTTGGTTGCTTGAGCGCGGACTAACACCGAAGTTCGCCCACCTCGGCACTCACAGAGAAGGTAGCGGCGGTTTATGGGAACAGTTCCCCCATCAGGGAATCGACCCTGAAGGCATCATCAACAAGGTGAAGGAACTGGTTGGCTAACCGCATATCGTTGGTAGTTTGTAGTAATTTGAAGTTCCTCGTCCCGCTCATGGGCGAGGATTTTTATAGAAAAATGAAATTCATCTAATTTTTATGTCAAATATATAACATTTATGTTAGTTATTTAACGTCATTCATTGTAAGCTTTCATCAGTATGAGCAATCCTTTACGTATCGCTACTTTCAACGCACAGAATCTCTTCGACCGTGCCGCGATATTTGATATTAGGGACGGTGTAGAGAATCAAAAGCTACTAAATGACCTTGCTGAACTGCAAAGTCAACTAGAACAAGAAGTTTACAATAAGCAGAAAATTCTCTCTCTGTTTAAAAGTTTAGAAGAATATATTGAAATCGCGGAAGATAAGGGAACATTATTTGAACGCGATCGCAACTCAGGTGAGATTGTCGGGGTGAGAGCAAAAGGAGCGAGTTCGTGGGACGGTCGTATAGTTTTTAAGCGTGCTAAATTTTCCGAGGAAACTCGGTCTAATACTGCAAAGGTCATCAATGAAATTGCAGCAGATGTGCAGTGCCTTGTGGAAATTGAGAACCGTCTAATACTCAAAGAGTTTTCTGAGCAATTTCTCGCTTCTCGTTTTGAATACTCAATGGCGATTGACGGTAACGACAAGCGGGGAATTGATGTTGGTTTGTTAAGTAGGTTCCCGATTGGAAATATCAGAACTCACATCTTCGATAAAGACTCCCGTGGTGAACCTCTTTTTGATCGAGACTGTCTTGAAGTGGAAGTTCTGCTTCCTGGTGACAGAAAACTGACTATTTTGTGCAATCACTTGAAAAGTAAAAGAAACGACAGCGCACCACGGCGTCAAGAGCAGGCAAATCGAGTCAGTGAAATCGTATCTAACTTTGATTTATCTCAAGATTTAGTCGTTGTCGCTGGGGATTTAAATGATACTCCTACAAGTTCAACATTAGCAAAACTACTTAATACAGAAAATCTTTATGACGTTTTGGAAATATGGTTTCCCGATACCGCAGATAGGTGGACGCACGCCTTTGGTAATCAGCTAGATCAAATTGATTATTTACTTGTATCTCAGCCGTTAAGAGAAGCTTTGACTAAAGCTTCTGTTGAACGGCGTGGCATTTTCAATCTTTCTCGATTGACGAACGGACGAGAACAGTCGTTCCCAACAGTGACGAACCCTTCAACCGCAGCATCTGACCACGCAGCTGTTTGGGCAGAGTTTGATCTAGATATGGTTTAGATATCAAAGATGACCGAATAATTATTAATTCGTAATTCGTAATCCGTAATTCGTAATTGAAGAGCGTAATTACGAATTACGTTGGCGCAGCCTGCCCGCAGGACTTACGCGAGTGCATGTCCCGAGGACATATTATCAATTACGAATTATACTTATTCGTGGGGTAATAATTACGAATTACGAATTATGTTGACTTTTGACTTTTGACTTTTGACTTCCCCGAAGGGGTGACCATACCTTTCACGCTCGTTGAAAAGCGCTGTAATTAACAAACCTGTAATTTGCGCCAGGTGCTGGGACCGACAATTCCATCATCCTTTAAACCATAGTGACTTTGGAAAAGCTTGACAGATTTAACGGTACTATCCCCGAAAATACTATCAATTTTTGTATCAAAACCATAACCATTTAATTTTTCTTGCAAAAGTTTGACGTTTGCACCTTTAGCACCTTTTTGTATTGTGGGAGGACAAACAGCTAGAGGTTGTTGATTTAAGGATTGAGTTTCTAATTCCATTGTTGATTTTCTCCTTTAAGCTTGTTTACTGAGTTGATTTACCTAACAGAAGTTAGGCATGAATGAGTTAACCTTGTTCTGTTCTTAAATAGATGTAAGCACGCATTAACTTATGCAGTTGTTGAGATAAAAATGGAAAAAATTGCCTGTATTCTGGTTAGCTCAACGAAGAAGACTGAGTGCAGCGGTTGAAGCACTAGGAGCTTAGGCTACAAGAACCAAGCCCCTTCGGGTATTTCCTGGAAAGCGCCCGGTGAGTCCTCTGGACACGCGTTCGCGATCGCGAACGCCCCTTCTGCACTGGCGTAATATTATACCTGATTAAATCAGTTATCAGTTATCAGTTATCAGTCCTGACGGCGTATGGTGGGGGATGCGCTCACCGCCCTCCGGGTATGCCTAGTGGGTACGGCCACGGCTATCGCCTGTACCGTGCGTCCTCCGGAGGAGGCACGGCACGTCTATGTCCTGAGCCCTGAGTCCTTACGGACACGCTGCGCGTTGGCGGAGCCTGCGCTTTGCGCTTACGGGCACGGCTTGAGGCCGAACGGACACGCTCCGCGAACGACGAACGCCACTTGCTCTACTTGGGGAAACCCCAAGACCGCAGTGGCTCACCACCAACGCATAAAGGTCCAATTGGTGGGGGACGCGCGACCACTCGTATTTAACTGATAACTGCGTAGGTAGCTGTTCACTGTTAAATAACCGTCGGGGAATTCGTAGTGAGGACAACAGTCCTCTTCCACCAAAGCAACGACTAAAGTCCTTACTACAAACAAGTTTTATTATGGGTAATTTTGTGAACATGATAGAAGTCCTGCGCAGTTGCCCTCTCGGCACGCAGCGTGTCCCGAAAGGGACGAGAGGCGATCGCGCTCAAACGTTGAAATTATTCCTTGTCGCCGATTTCGTATTCGTAGGCAGACATACTATGTTCACTAAGGTCAAGACCTTCGAGCTCCTCGTGTTGTGAGACTCTTAGACCTATCGTGAGCTTAATCATTGACCAAGCAAATAGACTAAATAGAGTGGTGAAAACACCCACTGACACAATACCTATAACTTGAGCCAAGATTTGGTTTAAACCACCTCCCAGAAACAATCCCTTCCCAGGACCGTGATTTTCACCATACCAAGCATAAATATTAGGTCCTACACTGAATAGCCCTACTGCAAGTGTTCCCCAGATCCCACAGGTCAGGTGAACTGAGATAGCACCCACTGGATCATCAATTTCTAGCCTGTCTAAAAGAACGGCGGAAAAAACAACAACGACCCCAGCAATCGTACCAATCATGGTTGCATGAGCTATGCTGACGAAGGCACAGGAAGCTGTAATCGATACCGCACCTGCAAGGATTCCATTGATCAGGAATGAAAGGTCGGGTTTACCAAAATACACCCAAGAAGTTATGGTAGCTGCTAATGCGCCCGTTGCCGCTGCCATATTAGTTGTCAGAAGGATATGACTAATGGCTGGGGGGTCAGCAGCCAGCGTCGAACCACAGTTAAAGCCAAACCAGCCGAGCCAAAGAATCAAGGCTCCTAGAGTAGAGATGCTGAGATTATGTCCAGGTATAGCAACAATTTTTTTACCAAAAACGCTACGGCTTTGGGGAGAATAAGTGAGCCTTTTTCTGTCCCGCTTACCGTCGTCTTGGTATTTGCCCAAGCGTGCTCCTAGCAGCAAAGTTCCCACCAAACCCGCCCACCCACCTACCGAGTGAACTACGGTTGAACCGGCAAAATCCCAAAAATGTAGATTTGATAACCAACCCTTTCCCCAAATCCAGTGACCCGTGACGCTATAAGAAAGGCTTACAAATAAAAGACTGAAAATGAGAAATGCGCCATACTTGATTCGTTCAGCAACAGCGCCAGAAACAATGGTGGCTGCAATTCCCGCAAAGACTAATTGAAAGAAAAACTTTGCCTGGAGGGGTATGCCTGCGGAACTGAGGGATGTGTAAACTCCTGTGTAGTCACGCCCTGTTATGGGGCTGTTGTCTAATGGACTTAAGAAAAACCCGTTGTGTCCATACAACCCATTTCCATCGCCAAACATTATTCCAAAACCAATTGCCCAAAAAGCTACTGTAGAAAGGGCAAAGACTATCAGGTTTTTGGATAATAGATTGACCGCATTCTTTTGGCGACAGAAACCTGTTTCTAGCATGGCAAAACCAGCGTTCATAAAGAACACTAGAGTACTTGTAAATATCACCCAAACGGTATCTGCAACCACTCGAATGCTCTGTTGACCTTTCTCTAATACCTCTAGACGCTGTTCTAGGCTTGGGGAAACGGCAACTGCGGCGTAGCTCCACATCAGCAGAATCATAGCGACAAAGGCTAAGCAGGTTAACCAATTTGCCCAGAGTAAACTTTTCTTACGCTTTGATTTCTTGAACTTCTTCCTAGGCATGGAAATAGAGATTTTTTCTGGGGACAAATACATCCTCCCGCTATACCCTAATACAAGGTTTAATCGAGATAACCCTGAAACTTTTTAGTAAGAAACCCCTCGATATCTCTTAGTCGGTTTTTTAGTAGATGCTTTGTCTTCAGTAGGTGACTCAGATAAAGGTATGTCAAACTCACCTTGTTCTTTTATTGGATTTGAATCGGAATATTTTTCATCCTTTGGAGATGAAGCTGGGGTAAAGCCTTGGGGATAAACAGAGCCTCTAGACTTCAACTGTGTTTGAACATCAGCTTTATCTTGGGCTTGAGATGAAAGACTAGTAGACACTGGCTGCACACGATTTATTGGGATTTCAGCTTTCTCAGGTTTATCTTTAGCTTGAGATGAAAGACTATTAGACACTGGCTGCACATAATTTATTGGGATTTCAGTTTCGCCTGTTAACCTCACTTGTTTCTTCTCCACCCAAACCGTCAGATATGACTGATTTTCTACGAGCAAACAGAAAAGTTGATCTTCAAGAAATTCTTGACAAAATTTGATGGCTCTTCGACGATTTTGTGTGGGAAAATCTATAAATCTAGTCAAAATTTTATTCTGAAAAATAATTTGTGATGCTTCCTTGCAGAAAACACCTTGATTTTCTAGATCCTCTGGGGTAAGAAAGAGCATGGTAAAAATCCTGGTTTTGTTTCACTCCTCCTAAGAAGCCAACAGTGCCCAAGAACAGCACTGTCAAGTGTTAAGTTTTTGGTTAATGCTCCCTGCTTGATCTAGTTCTCGCTTTAAATCAAAAAAACTAGTATTGCTAAATTTAACAGTTTCTTAGGTATTTCCACGCTCTTTACATAAGCTTTATATTTAAATCCGGAAGTTATACGAGGGGTATCCGCTAGAACACTGACTCTTTAAAGTTTTTACTTCCTCTGGGCAAAGAAACTTTACAAAAGAGAGTTGTGAAGCACTGATACTGATTAAATATCAAGAATGACCATCGCTGTCCAACCGTCATTGGTTTTTTCCAATTGGAAAAGGTGTAATGTCACAGCTTTGACATCTACTCGTTGTTGGTGGCGATCGCGATCCAGCCTTTCTCCTTGGAGTACAGCGTTTAGGTAGTGTTTTCCTTGTTTCTCCTCAAACTCAATTTGTTGCGATCGCAGCAGCAGGAGTTCGCTATCTTTGTAGTAGACCAGTTCTTGAAGAAAATTGAACAGCAAAAGGTCTAATTGGTCATCTTCTAAACTAAAGGTGCGCGTTTCCTTAAGTTCTATTGAGTCCAAATCTTCAATCATGGTGTTGATTGTTGCATCACCCGCCGCTTTGAAAACTTCCTGTAAATCCTTTCCCCAAGCGCGGAAGGCAATATCGGCAGTGGCAACATCTTCAAGAAATTCGTATAACATAAATAACAGTTAATACAAGTAAATATACATATTTTTCTCTCATAGCCCCCTTTTTTAAGGGGAGCCACTGCGTTGGGGAGCCAGTCCTGCAGGAGGGTTTTCCGACCTAGGGAACTGGCGTTCGGCTCTGCCGACAATCCCGCAAGTGGCGTGGGTTGGGGGGATCTACTGCTCACACTTCTTCAAAAGACCAATAATTTCTGCTTTTCGTTCGCTCAACTGTTTACCAATAAAAACCAGTTCCGTCGCTTCTTGTTCAAATGGTTCCAATTCCCAACGACCAGCCACAAAATTAAACAGATAGATTCCTTCAGAAAAGCGGACAAATCCTTTCGCTCGATAAACGTCTGTTTCCAGGCTATCAGCAAATTCCGCAAAACATTGACGATTCAAAGTAGCAGAAGTTGTGTAGCTAAACGAATCAAATTCTGGTTGGTGAACGTGGTGCGGTGGTGGTTGCACGCGATCGCGCCCGATACCAAAAAGTAAATCCGGATCTACTTTACCCCGCACACTATGTAAAATCGAAGCAATTTCGTTAATGGAATTTAACTTTTTTTCTATTGCTTGCAACTCGCTTTCAGAAACTAAATCTACCTTGTTTAGGAGGATGGTATCTGCTGCTTCAATTTGTATGCGAGTTGTATGTCCCACAGACGGATATTTCACCATTGCATCAGCGTCAATAACTGTAACTACCCCATCCAGCCGCACTCTTTGTAAACTTTCTTGAATATCAAAAACCAGTGCATCGGGTTCTGCGACTCCGGTTGTTTCTACTACCATCTGGTCTGGATCAACTGTATCAATGATTTCATTGACAGCGGCTTCAAACTCGCCCAGCAGAGAACAACACACGCAACCGCCACCCAGATCCGCCATCTCGACATTTTTGCCTTGAATGATTTTGGCATCAATCGCTATTTCGCCAAATTCGTTCATCAAAATCGCGATTTTTTTGGGGACAGTTTCGAGGATGTGACGCAGCAGCGTTGTTTTGCCGCTTCCCAACGGTCCTGTAATCACTGTAAGTGGTGTGCGTACTGCCATAACTTATTTGTTCTCTATTTTTGTTCTAAGATTGAAGTTTCCTTGTACAAATGACTGTCCAGCTTTCAACATCATCTCGGTTTTGTACTTGCTCCGAAGTCGCAATAGCTTGAACTTCATCAAAAAACACTTCAGATTTTGGCAGACGAATCGAAGTTATGACATTTTTCTTTATTTCCTGACTGAGATGTTTGTAAATTAAGCTCAAGTGGGGATTAAGAGCAAAGTTAGATTGCTTTTGTAAACTGCAACGTATGGTTTCTGATATCCTACTAAGAATCGGATTCTGGTGAAATTGTACGAATAAAGTCTTAGTAAATTCCTCTGTATATAGGAGCTTATCGACTTTTAAACTAAAACTTTGAACTTTCTGTGTTGCCTTTTCTATAAGTTCAGAAGGAGATTCATCGAGGGCGTATTCACCAGAGTAGATAGTGACATGAGGGGTGAAAGTTGGAGCGTCATACTCTTGTGCAAGAGTATCTATAATTTTTTGGAAAAATGCTTTGTCTTCTGCCGAGGGAATAAGCCAGAATGATACCTTAGTGTTCAAGCAGAACCTCCTTGCTCAGCATAACCTACCCCTTAATATTCCCAATCGGAGTCAACCGTACCACCCGTTTACTAATCCCAGCTAACTCAGCCGCTTCGATAACATCATCTACATTCTTGTATGCTGCACCGGCTTCCTCCGCCAATCCTTGGTAAGAGTTACTGCGGACATAAATGCCCCGCTTTTCCATATCCTTCTTGAGTGCTTCGCCACGATAGGTTTTTCGCGCTTTCGCCCGACTCATAGTGCGTCCGCTACCATGAGCAGTGCTGAAGAAAGTCTGGTCGCCGGTCGGTACACCCACTAACAAATAAGACCCAGTTTCCATACTGCCACCGATAATCACCGGCTGACCAATATCCTTGTACCGTTCAGGTACATCTTGCATCCCAGGTCCAAAAGCGCGTGTTGCACCCTTGCGGTGGACGAGGAGCGATCGCTCTTTGCCATCTATAATATGGCGCTCTAATTTCGCGGTATTATGGGCGACATCATAAACCATGCGCATACCCAATTCCTCTGCCGAGTATCCAAAAATTTCCGAAAACACCTCGCGGACGCGGTGCAAGATGACTTGACGATTGGCAAAAGACATATTGATACCGCATTTCATTGCGGTAAAATATGCCTGACCTTCAGGAGAGTTAAAAGGCGCACAAGCTAATTCTCTGTCGAGAATTTTGATGCCGTACTTGCTTTCCATGACTTTCAAAAAGATTTGCAGATAGTCAGTTGCGACTTGATGACCAAATCCTCGACTACCGCAGTGGAACATCACCACCACCTGATTTGGCATGGTAATTCCCATACTCGCGGCTAATTCCTTATCAAAAATGTTTTCTGGTCGAGCAACTTGAATTTCTAGATAATGGTTCCCAGACCCCAAAGTGCCGATTTGGTTGAAACCCCGGTCAATCGCCTTTTCACTAATTTTGGAAGAATCAGCACCTTTAAGGCATCCGTTTTCTTCCATCAGTTGCAGGTCTTCTTCCCAACCGTAGCCATTGCGGATGCACCATTGTGCCCCTTGTTCAGCCACTTCGCGAAAATCATTCCGTGAAAGTTTCACAAAACCAGTACTTCCCACCCCAGCTGGAACCCTTTGATAAAGCTTGTCTACCAGTTTTTTGATATCTGGTTTCACTTCATCGTAAGTCAGGTTGGTGACCAACAAGCGCATACCGCAATTGATATCGAAACCGATACCGCCAGGAGAAATCACACCTCCTTCCTCGACATCCATCGCCGCCACACCACCGATGGGAAAACCATAACCAAAGTGTCCGTCAGGCATACATAAGGCGTACTTCGTTACGCCTGGAAGTGTCGCTACGTTGGTCACTTGGTCATAAACAGCTTCGTCGAAGTCCTCAATTAACTTTTCTGTGGCATAGATTCGGGCGGGAACTCGCATCCCCTCTTTGTAGGAAACCGGAACTTCCCAAATTGTGTCAGAGATTTGCTTTAAAAATTCTTTAATAGCCATATTAATACCCCAGTTCCTAGCTATTTTGCCGGGTACTTCCGCTCATACACTATTTGATATAGTCTTGAGCATAACGTTACTGCTTTGTGTCAACCTCTGCCTAAAGGAGATGCTGTACTGTTGAGTCAGCCTGTCACTCGGAATACAAAAAAGCTGGGTCTTTGTGCTTTCTTACTTTTCACTTCTGCTGTGGAAAACCTCGCTTGCATTCCTCTTTCCTACAAGACCAGAGGCTTTGATTTTTCCCCCTTCCCTACTAGGGAAGGGGGCTAGGGGGTTAGGTTTTTCGTGGATTTTTCCAAATAGCGTGAAAAGTCAGTTGTGCTTTGTGTGAAATGTAAATCATTGGTGGCAGACTTATCTTAGTGGCAAATCACCTCGTTGCAGCTAAGAAAACCCAAAACTCAGAATTAATTGCAACAGTGCATGAAAAAGCACGAAAAGTTGAGGTTACAGGGTTTGTCAATTAGCGTTCATTTTTAAATCAATTGTGCAACTGACTGTCATTCCGATGTAGCGTTCAACCAGGTTTTGGTAGAAAAGTGATACGGCTAGAATTTCTGCTCGTTTTGGTACGGCTGTTAATCTAAAAAGGAAAAAGAGCGCAGGATAAACTTTTCTGGAGGACTCTTGTCTATTGCTTTTTCTGGATCTGCTCTTTTTGTCCAAAGTTCACTTTTGGAGATCACAAACAAATGACTACTCAAACCCTCTCTACAGCCCTGCTTAGCCCTTTTGATTTGGGAGGGTTGACCCTCAAAAACAGAGTGGTAATGGCTCCCCTGACTCGAGCTCGCGCAGGCAAGGAGCGTATACCCAACGCCCTGATGGCGGAGTATTACGCTCAACGGGCAACAGTAGGTTTGATGATTGCGGAAGCTACCGTAATCTCGAAACAGGCTAATGGTTGGGTAAATAGCCCTGGTATTTATTCAGACGAACAAGCGCAAGCCTGGAAGCAGGTTGTGGATGCAGTGCATAGTAAAGGAACGCCGTTTTTTCTACAGCTTTGGCACATGGGGCGAGCGAGTCACAGTAGTTTTCAGGAAAATGGTCAACTGCCGGTTTCCGCTTCTGCTGTGAAGCTGAATGGAGATTACATTCACACTCCGATTGGCAAACAACCCTACGAAACTCCCCGAGCCTTAGAGACGAACGAGATCCCTCTAGTGGTGGAAGATTATCGTCGCGCAGCCCAGCGCGCAAAAGATGCTGGTTTTGATGGAGTGGAAATTCATGCAGCTAACGGCTATTTAATCGATCAGTTTCTGCAATCTAAGACCAATCATCGGACAGACCAATATGGTGGTAGCCTTGAGAATCGCTATCGTTTTCTCAAAGAAATTGTGGAGGCTATCTTAACTGTATGGCCTGCTAGCCGAGTAGGAGTGAGGCTGTCTCCAAATGGCAATTATAATGACATGGGTTCACCAGATTTCCGGGAAACCTTTCTTTATGTCGCCCAGCAGTTGAATGCTTACGGTCTAGCTTACTTGCATATACTAGATGGACTAGGATTTGGCTTTCACGAGTTGGGAGAGCCGATGACGTTGGCTGAACTTCGCTCTGTGTTTACAGGTTCGCTCATCGGTAACTGTGGCTATACACAAGAAACCGCTGAAGCCACAATCAAGGATGGTAGTGCTGATTTGATTGCCTTTGGGCGACCGATAATTAGCAATCCTGATTTAGTTGAGCGTTTTACCAATGGCTGGCCTCTAAATCCACCACCCGATCCAAGTATCTGGTATTCTTTTGACAAAGAAGGCTACACCGATTTTCCGACTTACGCCTGAATCCTAAGTAGTTCAAGCTGAATCGACAAAGCCCTCTGTTAGTTGCTAATAGCTTATGGCTCATGGCGATACAGCAATTAGCAATGAGCCATTAGCAACAAAAGCCCAGTTACCTTTTGTTACTAGGAATACAAAAAAGCTGGGCTTTTGTGCTTTGTGTGATGCGAGTGCCCCACGAGGGGGAAGTCAAAACCATAAGGTAAGAAGTCAAAAGTATTAAGCCTCCTCGCAACAAATGAAAGAAGCACATTTTTATTAGCTTTGTGAAATGCTTGCTATATAAGGGTTATAAAATGTGCATCTTAGGAGCATTTTTTTGTAGTAGCTGCAAAGTCAAAAAGTAGCATGGAATCTGAACGACTCTCAGCCATTAATCTGGCAAGCGGAAAACTTGTTCCGATCGCCTGCAAGCCACCGATTTTGTCTAGTACCAGAACAAACTGGGACGGTATTGTGGTTGAATATCATCATTTACCACCCGCTGAGACTCCAGAGCTTTGCTTGCAGCAGCACAGCATCAGTATCATGCTTGGTCATGAATATCAAATTGACTGGCGACTAGCAGGCGGACGGTTACACAAGGCGCAGATGAGGAGAGGTGAAATTGGTATCACTCCAAAAGGCTTTCAGACACAAGCTCGCTGGTATCAGGATGTCGAATTTCTTCTGGTGTCTCTTAATTCCAGTCTATTTCAGAGAGTAGCAGACAATGCGGTTGATGTTGAACTCATCCCGCACCGGGGAGTAAGGGACCCGCAAATTTTTCACCTGGGAATGGCGCTGAAAGCGGAACTGGAAGCTGGATGCCCATCTGGTAAACTTTACGGGGAATCCGTTGCTACAGCTCTTGCAGCCCATCTCCTCAAAACCTATTCTGTATCACGGCAACTAATTCCACCTCAGGTTAATCTTTCTGAGCGACAATTGCGACAGGTAATCGATTATATTCATGACAACCTAGCACTGGATTTAACTCTGGCAGAATTGGCTAGCCTGATGCAAATGAGTTCCTATTCATTCTGTCGTTGGTTCAAACGCTCAATGGGGCTGACTCCACATCAATATATAATTCAATGTCGCATCGAGCGTGCCAAGTTTTTACTCACTTATACTCAGTTACCTATTGTTGAAATTGCCCTTCGTGTTGGCTGTTCTAGCCAAAGCAATTTTACAGCTTTGTTTCGCAAGCTGGTAGGAATGACACCTAAGGCATACAGAGAAATGTTGTAAGTCGGCTTTCTAAAACTGAAGATAGTTTGTAGTAAGCGCAAAGAGCGCTTATTACGAGTAATTTTGCTACTTTGCAAGATTTCAACATTAAAGAGCGCAAGTTTTCAGAAGACAAGAGCGTTACTAGCAACTTATTTTCTTTTTTAGCGATGTCTAGCGAATCTTGGTAAAAGAAACCCTAATGACCAAACAACTTGACTTAAATGATTACAAACAGGGAATAGCAGATTTATACAACCGCAGAAGCCAAACTTATGATGATAGCAAGTGGCATTTGCGAATTTGTCAACATCTTGTTGAATATTCCCACGTCAGTTCCAGACAGCATATTTTGGATATTGGAACCGGTACAGGTCACCTTGCAATTGAAGCAGCTCGAATCGTTGGAGAAGGTGGTCGAGTTATTGGTGTAGATATTTCTAGTGGAATGTTGGAGTTGGCGAGATGTAAAGTTGAAGCATTAGGTCTAAGGAATGTTGAGTTTCAGCTAGCGGATGCCGAATCACTTAATTTTTCTGCCAATAGTTTTGACCAAATTTTGTGTGCGAATACATTTCCTTGGATAGAGGACAAAGAAGCTACATTGCGGGTTTGGCATTTATTTCTCAAACCTGGTGGGGTAATTGGCATTCATACACCTGCGGATACTGCGTATGTCGGATACGTTGTTTTGCGGGAGATCTTTGAAAAGTATGGTGTTTTGCTAGAGGCTAGTAATCGAATCGGCACACTTGAAATGTGTCAAAATCTATTCGTGGACGCTGGCTTTGAAGTGATAGAAATCAAGACTGAGCAGCATGGTAACTACATTAATTTAGAACAGGCAAAAGCAACATGGGAAGGAATTTCTCGTCCACCCCTTGCAAAATATCGAAATCTCTCCTCAAAGCTTTCGTCAGAGCAGTTAGTAAAAGCTAAAGCTGAATTTGAGGCAAAATTAGAGGCACTCCAAACCGAACAAGGAGTGTGGGATGAACTCACTACCTGGTATATCCTGGGTCGAAAACCAGAAACCGAAACCTTAAACAGTCGCGAAAGCGCAACCTAACGCTTTGTTAAAGCCGACTAACGAAAACTCTTGGTGCGCTTGCTTGTTCAAGTTGGGTTGCCATCAGTCACCTGGCTCTTTGTCCAAAACCACGCAATTCGGGTAATGAAAATCTTATGCATAACAGCCAATACGAGCAACAATACAAAAAAGAAGTCATTGATTTCTTTAACAGCAGAACAAGTTACGATAACGATTACACCATTCGTCGTGCTCTTCCTCTACTAGAGCTAGTTCCTCTACAAAAGGGACAAAAAGTATTAGATTTGGCAACTGGCACAGGTATCATTGCCATTGCGGCTGCACAAATTGTCGGTGAAGGAAAAGTAATTGGAGTAGATTTTTCTTCAGGAATGCTCAAGCAAGCACAACAGAAAATTGAGGAATTAGGCTTACAAAATATCGAGCTAATTGAAGCAGATGCAGAGTATATAGACTTTGATGATGAGAGTTTTGATGTAATTCTTTGTTCCACAGCGATAGTTTACTTCACAGATATTCCTGATACTCTACGCAAGTGGTATCGTTTTCTCAAGAAAGGGGGAGTTTTGGGATTTTCTTGTTGCTCTCAGGAATCTTGTGAAGCACCACTGATCATTGCAATTTGTGCCAAATATGGTATTTCTATTGTCAACATAAACGAGCAAACAGGTACTCCCCAAAACTGTCAAAATATGCTAAAAAAAGCTGGTTTTCAAGATATTGAAGTGAAGACTCAGCAACTTGGTTTCTATCGTAGCCTTGAGCAAGCGAGAGAATGGAATGGAGGATGGTTTCATCCTAGAGAAAATCCTTTGTTACAGGTGTTATCAAAGCAAATGGAAGAATTAAAAGCAGAGTACCGTCAACGAATTGAGGCGATGACAACCGAGCAAGGCGTTTGGTATGAAAATATGACTTTTTTCGTAACTGCTTACAAGTGAGAAGTTTGTAGTAAGCGCTTAAGCGCTCACTACGAGATAATTTGTGAAGCTAAATAAGTATAAAAAATCAAACTATAAAACAGGAAAATAATTTAAATGCCAGATAAACCACATCTCGACGAATACAAGCAGCAAGTAGCTGATTTCTATAATAAGAGAACTGACTATGACAGTAGTGAATTAGCGTATAGACGCGGTATTCCTTTAGTAGAATTAGCAACACTACAAAAAGGACAAAAAATATTAGATGTCGCAACTGGTACGGGTATTATCGCCATAGCTGCTGCTGATATTGTGGGGAATGAAGGCAAAGTTCTCGGTGTAGATATTGCGTCAGTTTTCCTGAATCAAGCACAACAAAAGATAGAAGCAGCAGGGTTAAAAAATATCGAATTAATTGAGGCAGATGCAGAAGATTTAAATTTTGACGAAAATAGCTTTGATGCAATTTTTTGTTCTTCAGCGATTGTGTTGTTTACTGATATTCCTGCCATTTTTCACAAATGGTATCGCTGGCTTCAACCCAGTGGAATTGTTGCTTTTCATGCGTGGGCGGAAACTTCTTTTATGACACCCGTAATTATTAAAGCCTGCGCTAAATATGGAGTTTCACTACCAAATATCCATGAACTACTTGGTACACCCCAAAGGTGTGAAAATCTGTTACAACAAGCTGGTTTTGAAAATATCGAAGTGAAGATTGAACAGTTGGGTAAATATCTCAGTGTTGATGATGCGAAAAAGTGGTGGGGCGGTGGCTGGCTTCACCCGAAGAATCCATTGTTGGAATTATCAACAGAGAAAATCGAAGAAATAAAGGCTGAATATGCAAACGAAGTTGAAGTTTTAGCAACTGAACAGGGTGTGTTGCTGGATATTACAACTTTTTTTGTGCTGGCTAAGAAGTGAGTATAGACTACAATCTAACTTCCTTATCTATTGAGCCAATTAACTAAATCAGCCTCAGTTGTAAAATCTAGCAAAGCTTCACCCAAGTCCTCCAACTGTTCAAGCGACAACTCCTGAATTTGAGACTGTAACTCAGGGGTAACAGTGCCAAGCCGACGAGTGAGCAAGCGCATAACTAGCCTTAGTTCTGATTGCCTTCCTTCCTCTCTCCCTTCTTGAAGAATTTCTTGATAAATCACAGATTCTCTCATATCTTCTCTCCTAAAAAGCTGACGAATGAGTTCTTGGTCAAACACCAACCCAGCCAGAAGTTGGGTACATACCGAGATACTCTGTTTGGTCGCTGTTTCTTCAATCATACTCACTTGGACTGCGACCTGTTCGAGCAAGGTTTGGGGAGAATCTGTCCGTGCCAAAGTTGCCAGAGGTAGCAAACCAGGATATGCTAACAACGGTTCAGGATCTTGCTCCCAGATACGAATAACTCGGTAGCGGTGAGAGGTATTGCGGGCGGTAAATTGCTCGACAAATACCGCTTCTGAAGTCGTGGGTTTGAGAAAAATCACAACTTGCTCAATATCACAGTTGTACTGGCGATAAAGTCGCACCCAATAGTCCAGCATCCGCAGTGGTAAAAGCGGAGTTGATGCAGCCAAGGTTTGAAACTCCAAATGCAGGATTTGATTTGTAGTTTGCAGAAAAGTTACTGAGTCGGCGCGGATTGGTTCCAGGTTTAATTGCGTTTTTAGAATTTGAATATCCGTCGGCTCAGATGCAAGTAGCCAGCGGATGTATTGTTCTGGATATTGCTCAACCAGATATTTTAAAGTGTTGTCGTACGTCACAGTTCTTGACTAATTGAGGCATTAAACCTCTTGCAAAAGTCAATTTTATGAAAAAAAAACCACAGATGGACACAGATGGACACAGATAATTTATTTACGTTTATCTGCGTGCATCTGCGGTTCTAAACATCTATTAATCATACTTTTGCAAGAAGTCTATTGTCCGCAGCAGATAAAAAAACTTGGAGCATCATGACTCCAAGTCTCAAGCTGCTAAAGCTGATGAAGGAAGGCTACAGCGTCAAAGATTGAGTATCTGTCTCAATCAACTTCGCCAAATCTTGCAAGAACGCCGCCGCATGGGCACCGTAAATAATCCGGTGGTCACAGGTAATATTCACCTGCATCTGTTGCTTGACGCCAAATAGACCGTCGGCTGTGGCGACGACTTGCGGACGTGATGCCCCAATTGCCAAAATGGAACCTTGTCCGGGTGGTAGAATTGCATCAAATCTATCTACGCCGAACATTCCCAAGTTCGTTACTGTAAAGGTGCCACTGTTGTACTCTTCTGGTTGCAGCTTTTTGGCTCTGGCGCGCTCAACTAAGGACTTCCAATCGCGTGACAGAGAATATATATCCATATTGTCTGCATTCTGCAACACTGGTGTGATCAATCCTCCATCATCCATTGCCACTGCCACGGCAACATTAATATTAGAGTGGTAGACAATTCCTTGTTCTGAGTAGCTGGCATTAAGCAGGGGATGTTTTTGCAACGTCACCGCTACCGTTTTTGCAAGTAGCGCTGTCATTGTCACGCCTTTAGACTTAATCTGTTTATAAAGCTTGTCTAGCGCATCTGTGGTAATTGTGTATCCTATATGGATGACAGGCACGGAGAGGCTGGCTACCATGTTCCGCGCTACGGCATTTTGCAAGGTAGTCAAAGGCACAACTTGACCCGGAACTGCGGTGGTGACTGGCGTGGGTGCAGGTGCTGGTGCAACTTTGGTAGGTGTAGGTGCAACTGGGGTAATTGTTGGTGCTGGTTGTGGAGATGCGACAGGGGTAACTGTGACAGGTTGTTTGCTAGATTTTCCAGCAGCTGCTTCTACATCTTCGGCGACGATGCGACCGTAGGGACCACTACCAGAAATGCCACTCAAATCAACTTTCAGTTCCTTGGCTAACTTGCGGGCGCGGGGTGAAGCTACAAGCCGCCCATTTGTACGGCTCGTTCCGTTTTGAGAAGCAGCAGGCGTTGCGACTGTGGTTGTTTCTGCTATTTTTCCAGAAGTGGCAGCAGTTGCTTCTTGTTTAGCAGGACTACTTCCAGAATTGGCTTGTTGGATCGCAGTTTCGATTTCAGCTTCGGTTTCTGCTAACAAGGCGATCGCAGCTCCAACGGAGGCTGTTTCACCAGCTTGCACAAGGATTGTGGCAACATATCCTTCATAAAAGGATTCCACATCCATATCTGCCTTATCTGACTCGACAACCACCACTGTTTCGCCTTTTTCCACTTTGTCTCCAGGTGATTTTACCCAGGAAACGATTTTACCTTCGGTCATGGTGGAACTTAGCGCCGGCATAAATACTTCGTAAATGCTCATATGGGTGGTTTGGTGAATCGAGAATTAATGGACTTTTACAGCTAGTGTCAGATCGCATTGTATCTTGACCTAGCTCCCTTCGGGGCGGGGTATCGAGGAACAAGGGTGTAGGATGTAGGGGAATAATTTTTAAATTTTGAAAAGAAAATAGTAAATGACATTCTTATTTTTCCTGATACCCTGACACCCCTACATCCTTACCCCTAATTTACCTAGATGCGAGGAACTATATTAAGACCACAAGGTCTATAAGTTTGTATTTCTGATCACGGCTTTTTCAAATTTTGAATTCCACTCAAAAGCAAGAAGATGAAGGACGCTACCTCAATCTAAAATTCAAAATTGATATTTAGCCTGTTTGAATTAACTGTTAAATTTTATGTCGCCAAAGTTGAAGTGGTTTCTGATAGTGGTAGTTAGTATATTTGCCACCGCTGCCACTGGTGTTTACATCACCCAGCGTCAAACGACTGAAGCGGTTTCTGATACGAGCAATGGACAACCGCCGCAGTTTTCGGATGTGAACCTAACAGAGGAGATTGTCAACCCGGAGCGAGCCAATTATAATTCTGTACCTTTAGAAAAAATTAACTCTCCTCTCTTAGGCAGCGATCCTGCTGAACTTGCCCTCAATGCCTTTGATGAGGAGGACTCAAGCGCAACTCGCAAAGTCGAGGTATTTTATCCCGAAGCCAATCAAGCATTAGTGACGATTACGCAAATAGAGCCAGCAAACAATTCTCTCAAAGCAGTTAAATATCGAGTGGAACTAGCAACGTTTGGGCGATCGCTTTTGGTTAACTCCCCTCGTGTCTGGCAAATTGTTTGGGCTGGCTCCCAGGTACAATGTATACCTGGAAGTAGCGTCAGCACAAAACAGCCAACCCAAACCTGTCAGTAGTTATTTGTCACTAGTGCAGCGGGTGGGGAAATCATCCAACTGTTAAAAAGACACAAAAAGCTTATGTGGTTAACATTTGCGCCTTGTAACAAATTGTACTAGTCATGAATCACTGGTAAGAACCAAGGACAATTAGACTTTGGACAAATTTAAATCAAATTTAAATATCGCCGCGAATTTCTTCTACAACACCATCACGTAGCACAACTTCTACCTGTAGTTTGCTTATCAAGTTATCACCTGGTTCTACGTGGAAAAAGCCTTCCATTTGGAATTGGTTAACTTCCTCATCTAACTGTAGAAGCTGTACTTGCTGGAGGTTTTGTAGACTTTGGTTTTTCTGTTCCAGGAGTTCGCTTTTCTTCTGATTAACTTGAACTTGGATATTTTCAATTTGTTGCAGGGTTTGAGGACCAGGTGGTTGCAAACTCTGCTTTTGAATTGCTGAAATCGCTCGCTGTCCTTCAACATCTAGTTGTTGCAACTGCTGGTCAATTTGATTAATTTGAGCTTGCAGTTGCTGCTGCACTTCCTCTTTCCACAGAGGAGTGACAATCGCTTTGACGTTAACACCGCGTTTTAGGAGCAGTTGTTGAGGTTTGGAGAGGTTCATAAATGTTTCACGTTCACTCTATAGTTTGCAGGTGAAATAATTAGGCAAATATGCCGTTAATAATATCGCGATAGCGCTCCATCACCACGTGTCGCCTAATTTTCAAAGTTTGTGTCATCATGCCATTTTCGATTGAAAACGGCTCCAGAATCAGCTTGAACGGACCAATGCGGTCATCCGGTCGATAGCCTGGACGATTTTGCACTTCCCGATTCAATTCTTGCCGAAATAAATCCTGAATTATTTTACTCTCCACGCTGACTTGCGTTTTGTTTGCTGAGTCCTCCTTATTTTGTTCTTTGGCGGCTTCATCTGGTAGACGTAGATGCAGATTCTGAGTTTCAGCCCATTTTTCCAGGGCTTCCAAATTGGGGACAATCAATGCACCGATACTGCGTTGGTCTTGTCCAACAAGCATTATCTGATCTATGTAGGGCGATCGCAAACACGCATCTTCAATTGGCTGCGGCTCGATATTTTCCCCATTGGTTAATACAATCGTATCTTTTGCCCGTCCGGTTAGTACCAAATCATTTTGCGGTGTCACCCAACCCAAATCCCCGCTATCAAACCAACCATCCGCGTCAATTGCTTTCGCTGTTGCTTCGGGGTTTTGGTAATAGCCTTGCATAATTTGTGGTCCCCGCAGCAGCACCAAACCTCGCTCCCCGGTGGGTAAAGGTTTACGAGTCTCAGGATCTACTATTTTCGTTTCTGTAGCCGCTATTGGTTGCCCAACTGAACCACGTAAATTCCGCCAATAACGACGCCCATGAGTCACAGGAGAAGTTTCCGTTAAGCCATAGCCCTGCAAAATCTCCACACCAATAATTTCAAAAAAGTCATCTATGTGCTTGGGAAGCGCACCACCACCGCTAAACATTTGCTTGATTCTCCCCCCTGTTGCTTCCTGTACCTTGGCATAAACAAGTCGTTCTCCCAAAGCATGGAGTGGGAACAAAGCAGTTGCTTGCATACGAGCTGCCAATTGCTCAAATGTTGAGGGGTTGAGATTTGTTAAACTCAATCCTTGGGCAATTCGCTGCGCTTTGATATACTTTTCGCTAACGCCCAGAAAGTAGTTTATCAAACGTTGCTTATTTGCAGGTTGTTCGCGGAACTGCTTTTGCACTCCCTCATAAATTGATTCCAATAATCGTGGCACACATACCACATAATGGGGTTTAAATTCTTTCAAATCCCGTTTGATAGAGCGCAAGTTCGTGTAAATTTGCGTACAACCTTGAGAAAGTAAAAAATACTCACAACTGCGTTCGTAGACGTGCCACGTGGGCAGGATACTGAGAGCCATGTCTCCCACTTGCGGTTGCACAACTGCCCCAAGCGCTAAAATTTGGTGCATCAAATTCCTATGAGAAAGCATCGCGCCTTTGGGTTTGCCCGTCGTGCCAGAAGTATACATTAGGGTTGCCAGAGTGTCGGGGGTTTGCTCTACTGGTTCTAAAGTATGGTTTGCCCCTATTTCCATCAACTGAGCGAAGTTAAGTATTTTCAGAGTTTCGTCTGTTGGTGGTGCTTCATCGGAAAGCAAAACCACCAGTTGAATTGCCAGATCCTCAAGACGTGGTCTAAGCTTGTTGAAAGTTTTCAAATCTTCGACAACAAGCGCCCTGCTACCACTATTTCCCAAGATAAATAACAGTTCTTCCCGTTCTGCCTGGGAGCCACGCACTGCATCAACTGCCCCAGCAGTCATAATACCTTGATCTGCAATGAACCAGCGAGGACTGTTATCCGAAATCAGGGAGACGCGTTCTCCTGCTTTCACCCCTAATGCTTGCAATCCAGCAGCAAATTGTTGAATTTTTTGAACGAGTTGCGTATATGTAATCACAACTTCTGGTTTAGCATGAGGGTCACGCAGGGCAACATTATCACCAAATCGCTTTGCTACCAACGGCCAAATTTCTGGTAGCGACTTTAGATTAGAGTAATCCGCTAAACGCTGTAATTCCTGGCGCTCTCGCTCCGTAAGATTAGATAATATGGCAGAAATCTCGTATGTTTTCGACATTACACATCTCCTAAATACACATTTGTTATATGTCCAGCATATTCCGATATGTGGATGAAATAGGTGATAATAAATGACACATTGGCTTCTGTCTATAGCAATTTTCAAAAGTTCATAGAACTATATATTGATAAAAGTTTATGCTATAGTTAATTTATCTAAGATAGAAGCAATGTAAAAGTTTGCTTCCAAGTCGTTGCGAGAATTATACTTTTGACTTGAAGCACTGAGCACCAATTTGTAAAAGAAAGAGATGACCTATGCGTTTGATGGATATTCTACTGTTAACGCTGATCAATGTTGCTGGCTGTCTTGTGTTTCCCAAGCTTCTATCTTTCATTTTGGCTGTGAAAAATAGATGTAATCAGTTATCGCCAACTTCAACAATACAGACAAAACAGAATAATAAAACTGAAATTACCAGTTTTCCATATTGTACAACTTACACCTTGACAAAAAGTTCATTTTGTAAATTTTATCCTAGTTTTTGTGATAGGTGTTCTCCAGGTTAATAGACTTCAGTGTTTAGTTAACCTCTTGCAAAAGTCATTTTTGTGAAACCACAGATGCAGGTAGATGCACACAGATAATTTATCTGCGTGCATCTGCGCTTACTGATATCTTGCAAGAGTTGGAACAGTGACATTGCGTCGCCGTCCAAACCCTCGTTACCAGGTTCAACCTGGTAACGAGATATTAGAGCCTCTGGCTCT
>NZ_CAWMYC010000163.1:0-38787 GCF_963872035.1 Scytonema sp. HK-05 | reverse complement strand
GGTTGCGCTCCCCGCGATGAAAGAATCCCTGTCCTTTTAGGGCAGGGAGTGTCAAATCGACTTGGGTGCAGAACTGTTGCTAGCAGCGACAAAGGATGATCAAAAGATTGCAGTTGAGATCAAAACATTTTTGGCAGCCTCAACGATTTCTGAGTTCCATACTGCAATTGGACAATTTATTAACTACTGCATTGCGTTGGAAGATGATGATCCAGAGCGGCAGCTGTATTTGGCAGTTCCGCTCGACGTTTATAAGCGATTTTTCAGATATCCATTTATTCAAACGGTCATTCGCCGTAACCAAATTCCCCTTTTGGTGTACGACACAGAAAAACAGGAGATTGCAGAATGGATAAGCTAAATTTGTATCGCAAACTCATTCAGGAATTATTGACAGCGCGGGCAAAGTTGCGCTCTGGGAGTGATCCAATAGAAAGTCAAACCATTTTTGATACGACACAAGACCACTATCAGCTTGTGCATCTGGGATGGAAGGATAGCAGTACCCGGATTTACGGCTGTGTGCTGCATGTAGATATCAAGGATGGGAAAATTTGGGTGCAGCATGACGGAACGGAGGATGCAATTGCGGATCAACTCGTGAGGGAGGGAGTTCCTAAGCAGGACATAGTGATAGCATATCATGCACCTCATGTACGGCAGTATACAGAGTTTGCAGTAGGGTGACTTAGAAGCATAAATTCAAATATTGCACCGAACGATTCAATGTGATGTCCAACTGAGCAAGGATCATTCGGAGTATTCTTTCCAAAATAACTTATCTCCTTCTAGCCAGTATTCAGTACCAACTTTTAGGAATCGCTTAGGTATGGGTGCATCTGCTTGTGGATTGTGAATTAACTTGAAATCGGCTCCGAGTTTCCTATAGGCAAAAACATGAGCAGTGCTGTATAAAACAGCGCTAATTCCTTCCGACCCCGGCTCTTCAAAAAAGGTTGTTGGAATTTGAGTTCCGTTTTTTTTGATTACATACTCTTGATAGTCATGATACTGGTTTACTACATTTCTCATACTTAGATTAAATTGAAGCACTTCGTGACCTATAGGAAAGAGCGACTTGACAATCCAGGGAACTGTTAATTCAACAACTTGAACGTGTGGAATCAAAGCTGCGTTGACTGCAATGATGAAGGGTTCACCTTGTTTTACAATTCCATTTTTTCTATAAGTCTGATATTTCGAGTGCTTTTCCTCAATTGCGGCCATTAATCGCAACTTAATTTGGTCTTGCGGTACATCTATAGCAATGTTTGATTCCAACTCAAGTTCTTGAATGGCATCTGGACCACTGCCAGCTGTTACTGCAATAGCCTCAAACCAGGCATCAAGATTTCCAACCTGAACATCTGGGCCTTTGCTTTTACATCTTCTACTCTCTCGCTCAAGAACTGGAAAACCCTGTTCAAGTAATGCTGCTGTAAGGTACATTTCCCAAAAACATTGGTGAAACTGCTTTGTAGCATTATTTTGAAGATCTGGACCCAAATAAGAGGAAGTGCTTTCCCAAAGTTTATTAGTGAAACTCCTCGCATCACATGCACATGCCGACTGTACAAAATCATCTCTCAAATGCCTGTACAGTGGATTATCAACAGTTCCACCGATAAAAAAATCGCTCATTATGAATCGAACTAGATTTTAGTTATTTTTCTCAAGGTGATTATAGCTAGGATTAAACTCTTATAGAGTGCGAGCGATCGCTTCAGATTCTCCTTTGTCCAATGTTTGCTTCAAGAGTTGGGCAAGTGGTTCATTAGTCACCTCTCGGCTTTGAATCCATCCGACTGAAATCGCCTCACGAATTGCTTGAGAACCAGGTCGTTCTTCACTAATTTTCAACTCATCTAGTACAGCACTTGGAATCAGAATTTCACCAAACTGCTGCTGCAAAAGGATAAGCTGATCAATAATCGCCAAATTCAGAATTGGTGAAGTGTTACTCACCACGGGCATAAGTTAAGTCGTCATTCAATTCTTCAAAACTATAGTGCCGCACTACTCCGCGACGAGCAAGCAATTGTCCAAATTCATATTTATCCATCTCAGCAAGTTCTCGTGCTTTGCCAAACGCAAGAATGTCTTGTGTGTAGAGAGCAATAGCTAATTCTCGGCGCAGTTCTTGCTCAATACGCTGCTCCGGTAAACGAAGAGCTTGCACAATAGAGTCAGAGATCGAGATTTGGAGTCCCATCTTCTTTAGATTTATTAATAGCTTGTCTGTTACTATCATGGTACACGCACTCTACATCTGTCACTTGAGGCGGGTTAACAAGACAATGCAGCGGATGGACGAAAGCCCCTGATGGAGTATTCGAGGTTATTTGCTGCCGCTCAACTTTGCCGTTAACAGTCAGAGATATCGCTATGCCCTGGGCGATCGCAATTATTTCCGCTTGACAAAATTTTGAGTAATAGCGCAGATTTTAGCTTGTCTCTGCTGCGATTGCAAAGTAGCGCAGTGCTTTTTAGGCGATTGCGCGGAGCGCAGTGCCGGAGGCGATCGCTCATGCGTGTCGAAAAACAGTCAGAATAGAAGAATCCCCAAGCTGTATAAGCACTCATATGAGAATGCAAGGGCAAACGATCAAAGTTCTTGATTACCGCCAAGAGAATGCATCAGATGCGTTTGTGCCTAAACCCGCTGTTCTCTCAAGCCGCTGTTGGGACAGTATCCATCTTGAACTCCATCAACAGCCAAAGTTTGACGTAGCTGAGCATCAACACACAATGCACGTCATTGCTTCTGGGCTTTCCTGCTCATCAGGCGTCTGCTCATCAGGAGAAAGATGGTTGGATGGAAAGCTGACAAGAGAGACGCGCAATTTGGGAGACATTGCTATCATCCCTGCGGGTATTTCTCATCGTTGTAATTGGAATACCTCAGTCCAGTTTATGATTTTGGCAATTGAGTCTGCACTCCTCAAACAAGTCGGTCAAGATTTGGTTAATTGCGATCGCATTGAACTCATCCCTCATTTTATGACTAGGCAAGATGTATTGATACAAGGTATCCTCTGTGCCTTGAGAGAAGAGTTAGAGTCTGGCAAAATCGGTGGTTATTTGCTGATTGATAGTCTCAAAACGACATTAGCCATTCATCTGTTAAGGAAGTATTGCACCACGCAACCTAAGCTCTCTAGCTATGCTGATGGATTATCCAAATATACGCTGCAACAGGTAACCGAGTATATCAATGAACATCTGCATCAGGATGTAAAGCTAAGTGAGATTGCTGCGATCGCCCAGATGAGTCAATATCACTTCTTGCGTCTGTTCAAGCAAAGTATGGGTGTAACGCCCCACCAATACATTTTGCAATGTCGGATCGATAAAGCCAAATATCTGTTGCAACATAGCGAACTCAGCATTGCAGACATTGCTGCTAGGCTAGGTTTTTGCGATCAAAGCCACTTTACTCGATATTTCAAGCGGATTGTTGGCGTTACACCCAAACAACTCCTCCAAATCCAATCGCAATAATTTACTAAAATCCCGCAACTTTTTTCTAGAGTCCTAAGTAGCACTTTTTCTACAGTAGGATAACACCAAGATAAGCTGAAATAAAGATGGTAGAAATAACAAACATTGAAATTAACACTTACTCTGTCAAAGTACCTAACAACGGCTTAGAAATCGATGCTTACTTAGCTCAACCTGCACATAAGGGAATCTTTGGCGCGGTTATAGTTTTTCACGAAATTTTTGGAGTCAACAGTCAGATTCGAGATGTCACCGAACTAATAGCTAAACAAGGTTATGTAGCAATAGCGCCCGCCATGTATCAACGTATTGCTCCCGGTTTTGAGGTTGACTATAGCCAAGAAGATGTTGGGTATAGCCAAGAAAGCTATCGGCTTGGCTTGCAATACTATCAACAAGTAAAGTATCAAGAAATATTAAGCGATATTCAAGCTACGATCGCCTACCTAAAAACTTTACCCAATGTAAAAGATAATGCGATCGGCGCTATTGGTTTCTGTTTTGGTGGTCATGTTGCTTACATGGCTGCAACCTTACCCGATATCAAAGCAACAGCTTCGTTCTACGGTGGTGGGATTACCACTTCTAGCTATGGTGAAGACACTCCAACTATTAATCGCACCCCTCAAATTAAAGGTACTATTTATGCGTTTTTTGCTACAAGAGATGCATTTGTTTCGCAGGAGGAAAACGAGCAAATTGAGGTAGAATTAAAGAAACATAAAATCAATCATCGTGTGTTCCGATACGACGCAGGACACGGATTCTTCCACGGATTATTTGTAGACCAATACCCATTCTTCAAGCAGCACCCAAGTTACAGTCCCGAAGCTGCTCCTGATGCTTGGCAACATGTTCTAGAACTGTTTCAAAACAACTTGTGATAAAACGATGAATACTCGAAAAAGCCCATTGTTGCAGTGCAAAAAATGCCGCACAGAATTATAGCGGATGATGTTGGCAGAGACGTTCACTTTTTCAGCAAGACGAATTTGGAAAATATTGTCGTTTAGATTTTAGCAGGGTAAGAGCATAACTTACTCAAGCAACCAACCAAACAAGCCTTCTACAGTAAGGTTGAAATCTTTAGCAAATTCTGGTACTGGCAAACGTGTTCCTGGTTCATCGTAAAAAGTGGCGCTTTGATCTGGCGGGTAAACAAACACAGATTGTTCTTCTGGATCAATGAGCCATCCCATCTGAGTTCCATGCTTGAGACAATGCAGAATATTTTTGGTAACTTTAGTTTGACTTTGGTCAGGAGATAGGATTTCGATTGTCCAATCTGGGGCAATTGAGAAGATGTTAGCAACCCCACCATTTTCCTTGCGTGGGATTCTTCCCCATAAAAACACTGAAATGTCAGGTACAATTGAGCGTCCACCAAAGGTACAGCGAAGTTCTGAGAAAGCTCGTGCAATCTGTTTGGATTTTACGACAAAGTTGATTGCAGGTGCTAACTCAGTTTGAATGACGCTATGTTCTCCTTGTGGTATTGGTTTTTGGATAATACGCCCATCAATATATTCACTGGCAGGTTCTGTGTCCGGCAGCTTTAGGAATTCTTGTAAAGTTACAAGTTTAGCAGGGATTTGTACCATTTAAGGTTTCCTAAAGAGGGGTAAATTGCACTGCTTTTATTTGTTATTCTACGAGATGGATATCGAACTTAGCATACGCGAACAAATGGAACGAACCCTACCAGGGATTTGATACCATTAACAAAATGGGCGATCGCCCAAGGGGCACGCTACGCGAACGCACTCATCAGCAGATTTGCAAAAACACTATGGCAAAGCGTAAGAAAAGCAATCTCCAGTGGATTAAAGAAACGCTTGAACTAAAACCTGACCATCGCTGGGAATCTCCATCAGGCTACAAAATTTTTGTAGCAGATCGGGGGTCTGTTCGCTTCAATGTTCCTCAGGATTGGGTTTTTGAGCCACAAGAAAAATCGTTCAAGTTCCTCGATAGAAAACCGCCCAACGATGATTGCTGTTTGGAAGTCTCTTTCAATCGTCTGCCACCTAATGACTGGAGCCAGTTTCCGCTAAAACCCACTTTGAAGAAAATCATACAAGACGACAGCCGCAACGTCATTGAATCGGGAGAAATCTTTACCATCAAGCGCCAAACCGCCAGGATTGTGTGGACAGAGATTAAATTTATCGACACGCAAACAGAACCACGCGAAGCTTTTTCGCGGACTTGCATTGGTTTGGGGTCGAATGTTCAGTGCTTGATTACATTTGATTATTGGGCAGATCAAGCAGAGCAGCTAACACCCGTTTGGGATGAAGTGATACGTAGTCTCACACTAGGGCTGTATATTCGTGACCCAATGACTGGTCTGGCTTTCCCAGACTGAACCTTAAAAAGTAAAAAGTGAATCCCTATAAATATAGCGGTTCCTGTTTTGATGAGGTAGAAAGTAGGGGTAATTGATGTAGACACAAAAGTGCGATGTCTACGACGGGCTACTTCTTGGCCATTTTACTTACGTTTTCATAAACATACCATGGCTTTTTGTCAAGTATAAATTTAAAATTGCTATATATGAGAAGCGATTAAAATACAAGATTAGCGATGAAAAGTGAGTTGAATGCATGACAGAATTATTAAGACATCAGGGGTTTTGACATGCATGTGATTACTCGTAAACGGCTGAATGAATTTGCCAAACTCCATCCAGATACAACGAATGCTTTGGCTCAGTGGTATCGATTGGTAAAGCAAAATCAGTTTGCCTCGTTTGTCGAACTCCGTGAAATGTTTCCATCCGCAGATCAAGTCGGTAAATTGACTGTGTTTAATATTGGTGGTAACAAAGTTCGACTGATTGCCGCAATTCACTACAATCGCCAAAAAATATATATTCGAGCTGTATTAACCCATTCAGAATACGATGAAGGAAAGTGGAAAGAATAATGCAAAGTTTTAACCTCGATCAAACCATCACTGCTTGGTCATCCATTGCCGAAAATGTCTTTGTTCCTCACACCGAAGAGGAATATAATCGCTTGGTCGAAATGCTTGATCGCCTTATCGATCAAGTAGGTGAAGATGAAAGCCATCCGCTGGCGTCTCTAATGGAAGTCATCGGTGTCTTAATTGAAAATTATGAAACTGAACACATTCCTGAGTTAGAGGAAATGGTTTGACTTCACTTACTATCACACAAAGGATGCAATTGCTGTTTGTCTTGGGGGGATATCTACGACAGACTACGTCTACACCTTTCACACAGATCCTTAAATATACACTGGCTTTCGGCAAAGTTGAGGGGATGTCTACAACAATCCATGCTTATGCATTTCCCTGAATTTTCAGCTTTCTTATAATATGGATGGATAACTTACAAATAGCTTATGGACTACCACAACATTATCACGATTGAACCTGGCAAACGTAGCGGAAAACCTTGTATCCGAGGTATGCGAATAACTGTATACGATGTCTTGGAATATCTCGCAGGTGGTATGACTGAGGCGGAGATTCTCGAAGACTTTTCTGAACTCACTTCTGAGGATATTAAGGCTTGCCTTGCTTTCGCTGCTGATCGTGAGAAAAAATTATTTGTCGTGTCCCTGTGAAACTGCTTTTAGACGAAAACCTGTCTGACGAGATTATTCCTAAAATTATAGATTTGTATCCCAACTCAGAACACGTCACTCGCTTCTCAAACATTCAAAATTATCAATTCAGTTGGGGCGATCGCTCATAAAAGCAATTAAATCATCTTTATTACCTTCTTTGAGAGTTGCCACCCCTTACTCTGACTCGTTATTCTTCAGATAGGCGCAAAGGCAGTTAGGGAGAACCTCAAATGTCAACTAATACTTCTGTGGAAGAACGTCTCGCAGCTGTCGAGGCGGCTGTGACGGAGTTGCAAAAACAAGTAGCGGCTTCTCAACCAACAAATTGGCTCCAACAAATTACTGCTTCCTTCAAAGACGAGCCTGCGTTTGAAGAGGTACTCGCTTATGGACGTGCGATTCGTCAAGGCGATGAGCCAATAATCGAAATTCAGGATGAGCCATGAAATATTTGTTGGATACAGATCATTTAAGCATTATCCAACGACAGACTGGTCAAGATTACGTCAATCTTTCAACCCACATGGCTCAATATCCGCTATCGGATTTTGCAATTTCAGTTGTGACGTTTCACGAACAACTTCTTGGTAGCCATACGTATATTAGTCGCGCTCGTAACGAGAGTGAAGTCGTGAAGGGTTATGAGATAATGGTAAGCCTTATACAGAATTCCCATACAGTAAAAGATGTGGCACTGATTAGGATAATATGCCAAAAAATTCTGGCTATCCGCAGAGGATATAGATCAAAATGGTGCATACAGACTCAATTAGGGTAAATGTATGAACAATTTCCATTTAATGTCCAAATAGGGATATTAGGTGGAAAAACTTTGGATAACCACCCCCCATTAAGTAATTATAAGGAAAATTTATGTATAGTATTATAATCTAAGTCTTAAATGGAAAAATTTCAGATAACTATCCAAATCAGGTAATTAGAGGGAAAGTTTCAGTCTAATAACTAGGTAAGTATCTAAATGGAGTATGCACATAAATGATAGTAAGTGTATTTCTTAGCCACAACAAGGAAGACAAACCTTTTGTTAGGAAACTTGCAAGAGATTTGGACAACCACGGCGTTAAAATTTGGCTTGATGAAGCTGAAATAAAAGTTGGAGAATCTTTAATAGGAAAAATTAGAAGTGGTTTGGATAAAGTAGACTATGTTGCTGTTATTTTATCTCCAAATTCAATTGCTTCGTCTTGGGTACAGCGAGAAGTGGATGTAGCTATGAACCAAGAGATTATGGGGAAAAGAGTTAAAGTTCTTCCGATTATGTATCGGAAATGCGAATTACCGGGTTTTTTACTTGGTAAGTTGTATGCTGATTTTACCGAAGAGTCTCGGTATGAAGATGCTTTTGAAAAACTTGTGCGTAGTATTGAGGTTGTGTTTAATAAAAATGCTCTTGAAAGCAATCTTACTGGTGCTACGTTGGGGCAAGCTTTGAACAAAGCAGCGATAATAAATCTTCCTGTATTTAGTCAGCCATTTCACAGACAATTCCAATATATAGGTATGAGCATTGCCTCCGCCTCAGCTGCTGTGGCGCAAGGACCGAATGAAGTCGGCAATATAATTATTGATAATGATGATTGTCATATGCTCCTTGAAGCTGAGGGTAATTTCATCAATTATGTTGAAATTGATCTGAAGAAAACAGCACCTCATTTACAAACACAAGAGTTTGACTCAGTACCAATACTTGGATCGCTTAGTATAAATCCGTCTGAACTAGAACTTGTACGAAAGCAAACACACTTCCACGCTTATTATGATCATAGAAAAAAGCTAAAAATAAGTGTTTCTTGTTTATATGATGAAGCTCCTTTAACGGTAGGCTTTAGTGCAAAATACTATGGAATGTAAAATGGAGAAAAGTGTTAATTCAATGCTGCTAGAATACCTAACAAGCGGCTGCACGCGGAACGGAATTTGATACTTTTGTTATGCTACAAAGTGTAACGTATTCTTTGATTCTACAGTTTTTCTTTGAGCAAAATACCAGCAAAAACTCAAAACCAGACTGAATCAGAGTTATATTGTCTGAAGTATCAAAACAGATTGTTCTTAGATAACCCTAAAACTTGCGTTTAGGCTAGAAATAAGCTCTTTATTATCCCATCACCAAAAAAGCTTGCATTATATGATGTTGAAGTGCGATCGCTCCCAAAACAGTGAATTTAAACTGCCTCATCAGCAGCTTGTAGGATTGCTTCATATAACTGGCTACTCACTCGAAAATCTGCCTGTTCAATCAACTGATTTAACACAGACTTAACAGATGGAATAAAGCTATTACGTTTAGCTTGCAATAAAACACCCAGTAGCCCAGTAACACTGAGTCCATAATTCATAGCCAATGCTCTACCACGACGCTCATCCATCAAGAGTAAATCTGCTCTTAGTTCCAGTGCCAAAATAATTGCTTCAGCTTCGCCCAAATCAATATTGCCTTGGTTTGTTTGAATGTCCATCACTTTTTGAGCATCGGCAACTGTCTGAGTTTGAATCCATGATAGAGTTTGTACTTCAACTGCGCCAGGAACAACCTTTCCTACTGCTACCATTTCGTTATAGACTGCTAGAGGAATAACAATGCTTCCATAGAGTTGCTGCAACAGGTCTAGCTGACCAATGGCTGCGAGATTTGTGATGGGGGAAGTATCACTAACAACAATCACAGCAAGCCCATTGATTGCAAGGTTTTAATATCTGCTTGCAAATCTTCTACATCGTAGTTGATACAAAGTCCCCGTTTTGTCAATTCGCGTTGAAACTCAATCACTGTTAACCCAGTCCAAGCGCGGGCTTTGCCACCACTAATTTTTTCTTGATTGTACAACATGATGGCAATTTCCAGCTTTAATTCATCCTCAGTCATCTTGGTCGATAGGAGAATGTCATCAGGAATTACAACGCTCATAGGTTTGTGCTGGAGAAAAATTAGTTATTCTAAATCTAAGGGTAAACGATCCTGCATAGTAATGGCGGCAGTCGAATACTACGTTTGTGCGGACGGGACAAAGGTTATGGACAACAGTTCAAAGCTATTTGCAACCTCATAACTTAGCCGTTAAAGCAAATGTAGGTTTGACATACCCCAGATGAATTATTCTCTCTTTTGCTCATTGCACCCGTCATCCCCCATCATCTTGTCCAACAAAAGCAAAGTCTACGACGGGGGTAGCTGTGGCACTATTTCATCTAAAAAATAGTCATTTAAAATAGTTTTTAATTTAACAGTTTTTCTTGGAGCAATATGCAATTCAAATTCAAAAACCAGACTCCATAAGAGTTATACTGTCTTAAGCATAAAAACAGATTGTTCCTACATAACCCTAAAACTTGCATTTAGGCTAGAAATAGTCTCTTTTTTCTCCATTTGCTTAAAAAGCTTGCCTTAGCTAAGTTTGAAGCGCGTTGGCGTAGCCCCCCGAAGGCATCGCTAATGGAAGTTATTGGTGTTTTCATTGAAAAAAGATGAAGCTAAAAGCATTCGGTGAGTTAGAGGCGATCGCTTAACTTCAGCTAATATGAATATGCAGTCGCCTGTTGTTGAGTTGGGGCGATGTTTACGACGGGCTACGCCTACTGCTCTCTCCTCTATTTTTACACACCGACTAGCGTGGCTTGTCCTTTAACTGCCGTGGCTAAAGTGGCTAAAACCTTCGGTATTAAAGGCTTTAGATCTATCAAACGGTTGGATTGTGCTTGTAAAACAATTACCGCAATATTGAACTGTGGTAGATTTTGTTGAAATGACAAGTTGCGAGCAACAGTGATGAAAACATCAAACTCTGCTTCTGCAAGGGCAAGAAGTTGACCATTCTTTACCCCCGCCCATCCCATCTGAGGAACCGTTTGCACCTCATAGCCGATAAACTCTCTGGCTAGTTTGCGGTCAATACACTCATCCAACAAGAGTTTCATGCTATGCCATCGTGCCAACAAGCTGCTTTCCAGCCTCCTCAAGCAAGGCGATAACTTGCTCTCTGCTCACAGTCGGAAATCCATCCAAAAAGTCGTTGATCGATTCGCCTGCTTTAAGATAATCCAGAAGCGTCTGCACGGGAACCCTAGTTCCAGCAAAAACTGGAGTACCGCCCATAATTTCAGGAGATGCGCTGATAATTGGGGAGTCTTTAAGCATAAGTTATTGACCTCCGGTTCCATAGCTACTAGTTTATCAATTCTGATGAGATATAACCGCTTCAAACCCCATCACATGACCCTACCTTCTTATCCAACAAATCTGATCACGCCATTTAATCTAAAAAATCGTCATTAAAAATAGTCTTTTATTTAGCAGTTTTTCTTTGAGCAAAATGCAAGGAAATTTTAAAAACCCGACTATATAAGAGTTATATTGTCTAAAGCATAAAAACAGATTGTTCCTACATAACCCTAAAACTTGCATTTAGGCTAGAAATAAGCTCTTTTTTCTGTGACTGCTAAAAAACCTTGCCTTACCTGACTTTGAAGGGCGATGATCAAGTCCGGAGTAATCCCAAGAGTGCATTTGACGGAAAGGAAGACCCATCTTTTGGAAGACATACTTCTCTTTCACACCAGAAGCGATGAGGTCGGGCTTGAGTGCTTTCACAAACTCCTCGAACTCATATGCGGTCACGTCATCATAAACGATGGTGCCGTTTTCGATGTAGTCGGTAGTGCGCTTGTAGTCGTCGTTGTGAGCGAACTCATAACCAGTACCAACCATCTTCATTCCCAAATCTTGGAACGCGGGAACGACGTGGCGAGGACGCAGACCACCAACCATCATGGCGACAGTCTTGCCTTCCAAGCCTGGGCGATACTTAGCGATGATTTCATCCATCACCGGCTGGTACTTGGCGATGATCTTCTCAGCGTTTTCTTGGATCTTCTCGTCAAATTTAGAAGCGATTTCCCGTAAGGATTCAGCAATCTTGGTAGGACCAAAGAAGTTGTATTCCAACCAGGGTATACCGTAAGTTTCTTCCATGTGACGGCTGATGTAGTTCATCGACCGGTAGCAGTGGATGAGGTTCATCTTCACGTTCGGTGTCTGCATCATCTCGTTGATGGTGCCATCACCTGACCACTGGGCGACTACGCGCAAGCCGAGTTCTTCTAGCAGGATACGGCTAGCCCAAGCATCACCACCGATGTTGTAGTCACCGATAATTGCTACATCATAGGGAGTAGACTCAAATTGCAGCTTGCCTTCTTTTCTTTCCTTGTCAGATCTGGTGAACACCCAGTCACGAACCATGTCGTTCGCAATGTGGTGTCCAAGGGACTGGGAAACACCCCGGAAGCCTTCGCAACGTACGGGGACAACTGGCTTGTCAATCTCTTTTGATGATTTCTTAGCTACTGCTTCGATGTCATCCCCAATTAGACCAATGGGACATTCAGATTGAATTGAGACACCACGGTTGAGGGGGAAGAGTTCGTCGAGTTCTTGGATTAGCTTGAAGAGTTTTTTGTCACCGCCGAAGACGATATCGCGTTCTTGGAAGTCAGAGGTGAAGTGCATGGTACCAAAGGTGTCAACACCTGTGGTGCCGATGTAGTAGTTACGACGACCAGACCAAGACCAGTAACCGCAACCCACAGGACCGTGGCTGATGTGGATCATGTCTTTGATGGGACCCCAGACCACACCCTTAGAACCAGCATAAGCACAACCACGAGCGGTCATGACACCGGGAAGGGATTTAATGTTAGATTTAACTCCGCAGTCGCTCTTACCTTCTTCGTATACGTTTAAGTGCTTTTCGCGTTTTTTCTTAGCTTTTTCTGGGTAAGCTTCTAGAACTTCTTTAATTAGTTCTTTTCTTTCTTCGATGATGTTGTTGTTTTCTGGAGGAGTCATTTTTGCCTCTGTTGCACCTAAGGAATGGAGATGGGGGGAGTAGGGGAGGGCTGTTTAACTGCCCGTTGTCCCCTTTGGGGTTTGGGGACTCACCAGTCCCCTTGGGGTATAAAAGGAATGTTGGGAGAAGGTCAAAGGGAAATTATGCAATTTTTTCCTTTCCCTTTTTCCTTTTGCTAAGGCTTTATTTAGCGCCAGCTGCTGCTTTAGCTGCTGCTTCTGCGGCAATGAGCTTTTCTGCTTCTTCGTCGCTTTCGAGGATACCGAATTCGATCAACAATGCTTCTAGCTCGTCCATTTCGATAGGTGTAGGAATGGTGAGTTTGTCGTTGTTGATGATTTTCTTAGCTAATGCGCGGTATTCATTACCTTGGTTGCTGTCAGGTGCGTACTCGTTGACGGTCATGCGGCGCAATTCTGCGTGCTGAACGATGTTGTCGCGAGGTACGAAGTGAATCATCTGGGTGTTCAACCGTTCTGCCAGGGTTTCGATCAGTTCGATTTCCCGGTCAACTTTACGGCTGTTACAAATCAAACCACCCAAGCGCACACCACCAGTGTGAGCATACTTGAGAATACCGCGAGCGATGTTGTTCGCTGCATACATCGCCATCATCTCACCAGAGGTCACGATGTAGATTTCTTGTGCTTTGCCTTCACGAATAGGCATAGCGAAACCACCGCAAACAACGTCACCTAATACGTCGTAGCTAACGAAGTCAACATCTTGGTATGCACCGTTTTCTTCCAAGAAGTTGATGGCGGTGATGATACCACGACCGGCGCAACCTACACCGGGTTCTGGACCACCAGACTCCACGCAACGGACACCACGGAAACCGGTGAGCATCACTTCTTCGAGTTCGAGGTCTTCTACAGCACCGCGTTCAGCAGCCAAGTGCAACACGGTGGTTTGAGCTTTGCTGTGCAGCATCAAACGGGTGGAGTCAGCTTTTGGGTCGCATCCCACAATCAAGATACGCTGACCCATTTCTGCCATAGCGGCAAGGGTATTTTGGGAAGTGGTAGATTTACCGATACCGCCTTTGCCGTAGAATGCTATCTGTCTAATTCTTTCGTCAACGGACATGATGGGTTTTTCTCCTGCAATTGGTTGGTTGATGGGTCTGTCTTTTTGTGTGATGCGTTCACACCTGTTGGGTTACAGCTGGAACCGCGTGTAGAACGTCGCGTTTTGGCGTTGGCACTATCTGCCCGCCGGGGGCGATCGCTCTACACCGTAAACATTTAGAATCAAGAACATCATTTTCCTCGTTAAATTTCTTAGGATTTGGGCACTTTACAAGCACCCCATAATGTGCATTAGCCTGAAACACCAAGTAGGACTTGAGGTGGTTATTCGTCAACAATCAATGCGTAGGTTCTACATCATTCTTGGTGTATTAGCGCAGTTCCTGATGCTTTGGGAGCACGCAGTTGTCTGGGTGGAGAAACTAGCTGTAAGACTGGTCTCACTTGTTCAAAATAGAGTCCTTCAAACTTGAGACGCGAGCAAGTGCAGCGTTTGTGTCCTCTGACGACACTCCACCCTGAGCGAGTGACTCAGTAAGGTGCTTTGCAATAGCATCGAAGTGTTGTGGCTGTAGATTCATACCCGTGTGTACTTTTTCCATTTGACGACCGCTGTATTGGTTCGGACCATCAAAAATCTGGGAGAATAAAGCAGCTTGATGACGACGCTGCTTGTCCATATCTGTATTAGCGAAAAAGTGATTGAGGGTACTATCAGCCATGATGCGTTTGTAGAAATCATCGACGATTTTATCAATACCCTGCTGTCCGCCAAGTTTGTCGAATAATGTGCTCATATCCTTTTCCTTTGAAGCGAGTTGGATACCGAAATTGGCACGCTCGTGCGCTTAGTACCACTTATGTGTTCTCAGTACAGCGCCTTGCTGTTTGTTGTAAGCAGGACTTAAGCATTGATCATTGACAATTATATGAGTCACATCCTACTTGGTGTTTCAGGCTAATGCATATTACGGTGTATTTATGAGACTTCTAAAGCAAAGGCTCAACCGCTTCTACGACAAGGTCTTTGCTTACGCGATCGCGCAGTCTTGCTTCAATCGCAACCTTGAGTGTTGCTGTGCTGCTAGAACAAGAACCACACGCACCTTGCAGCAGAACTTTCACAGAATTGCCTTGTATGTCATACAGTTCCACATCACCCCCGTCGGCGATTAAAACGGGTCTGACTTCTTCATCTAGAACTTTTTGAATCAGTGCAATCTTTTGCACGGGCGTCAGCAGTTTTTCAGCTTGCTGGCTAACCGTATTCTGTTTCAAGGAAGTCCTGACAGGGGCTGCAGATTCTTTATGCACAGATGCAATTATATCATCAATCGTTGCCAGACAAGATCCGCATCCGCCACCGGCTTTCACATAATTTGTGACTTCTTCGGCAGTGCTAAGATTATTTTCTACAATCACACGCCGAATTTTTGTATCGCTGATGCCAAAACAGGTGCAAATCAGCGCTCCTTCATCATCGTCTTCATGGACATCGTGAGCAATGCCTCGGTAGTTATAGATAGCTGATTCTAGCGCTTCTTGTCCCATCACCGAGCAATGCATCTTTGCAGACGGTAATCCCCCAAGGTAGTTGGCAATATCTTTGTTAGTGACATTGAGGGCTTCGTCTAGGGTTAAACCCTTGATTAAATCCACCAGAGCTTCTGAAGATGCGATCGCGCTCGTGCAGCCAAAGGTTTGATAGCGAGCATCGACGATTTTGTCGCTTTCTTCCTCAACTTTCAGGTGTAGTCTCAGGGCATCTCCGCAAGCAATGCTACCTACTTCACCAACAGTAATTTTGATTCCAGGTTCGCTGTTGTCTTCCAAAACCCCTTGATTCTTGGGATTGTAGAAGAGATCCATGACTTTATCTGTATAGTCCCACATAGCCTTTACTAATTACAAGTGATAGCGTGATAAATGCTTTGACAGTGCTGAGTTGAATAAACCAAACTAGGAAATTGTGACTCAGGACTTAGTGAGTAGTGCTTGCTCTTGTTGTTGCAGCCAATTCGCTTGATCACTCTTGAAGGGCGAGAGGGCGCGTAGACGTTCTACAACACTAGGCATCACCGATAAAACTGCATCAATTTCGGCTTCTGTGGTGTAACGGCAAAGGCTGAAGCGGATGGAACCATGCAAGATGGTGTAGGGTAAACCCATCGCTCGCAAAACATGAGAGGGTTCTAGAGAGCCAGAACTGCAAGCAGAACCAGATGAAGCACAAATGTTGTGTTTGTTGAGGTGGAGGAGAATTGCTTCACCTTCAATGTACTTGAAGCCAATGTTGGTGGTGTTTGGTAATCTCTGGGTTGGATCACCGTTGACTTCGCACTCAGGAATTGTGGCGATTAAAGTTTGCTCGAGGCGATCGCGCAACCGCTTTTCTCTGGTTGTCGCTTCTTCTATATGAAATAATTCTAATTCAGCTGCTTTGCCTAATGCAACTATTCCTGGAACATTTTCTGTTCCCGCTCTTCTTCCACGCTCTTGTCCTCCGCCAATCAGCAGGGGACGGAACCGAACTCCGCGCCGCACGTATAATGCGCCAATGCCTTTCGGTGCATGAATCTTATGACCAGACATGGTGAGCATATCAATGGTGCTTGTCTTCATGTTTAAGGGGATTTTCCCTACGGCTTGCACCGCATCGACATGGAAGAGTGCGCCACGCTCTTTCGCCCGCAGCCCAATCTGCTCTATTGGGAAAACGGTTCCGGTTTCGTTATTGGCGTACATAATCGTCACCAGCGCGGTGTTACCCGTCAGCGAGGCTTCGAGTTCATTGAGGTCCAACTGTCCCTGACGATTCACCGACAAATAAGTTACAGAATAGCCCTGGGTTTCCAATTGTTTGCAGACATTCAGCACCGCTGGGTGTTCCACTTGTGTGGTGATGATGTGTCGCTTTTCTGGTTGCGCCAACAGTGCTGCTCGAATGGCGGCGTTATCTCCTTCGGTTCCACAACTGTTGAAGATAATTTCTGATTCATCGGCACCGAGGAGGGCGGCGACTTGTTCTCGTGCTTGTCTAACCGCTTTGCCGACTTGTCCACCAAAGGTGTGCATGCTGGAAGGGTTTCCGTAGTAATCCCTCAAGTACGGCAGCATTGCCTCTATAACTTCTGGATCTACCTTGGTGGTGGCATTATTATCGAGATAAATGCAGTCTTTTTGCATTGCTTCCAATTTTACGTGATAACAACTAAGAATGAGAGGAATGTTTTTTATCAAGGACTGTTGATTAACGTTCAATTCCATCAGGAATTGAAACCTTTTGTAATTGCTCTGCGAACTTTTGGGAATAAACGTTAAACCAGTTATCCCAATAATCTTGTTTTTTTGTTAATTTTGTTACTACTTTATTGTAAGTGTGAAACCAGGACTCCCAGTAATCCTTACGCTCTATGACAGAACCATCGTAGGTGGGACAAGTAGCCACACACTGAGGGACGCTGTAAGCAGTTCCATTGCAGTTTGTGCAGAGGTTGGGGTCAATCCAGTGCTGTCCGTTCACTATTTTGATTGCGCCAGTAGGACACGCGGAAAGACATAGGTTGCAGGAAATGCACTTGCTGGTAATTTTGTAAGCCATGACTATTCCCTTTACTAAATTTGGAGATTGTGGATTGGGAATTGGGTACTCGGTAACGGTAATTGGGAGAAAAAAGTAAAAAGTTAAAAGTAAAAAGTTACAAATATTCTTTTGACTTTTGACTTTTTACTTTTAAATTACTTGTGTTGTTCCTGTACGTATTGCTTGTAAAATTCCAAAGCCATCTTTTCAATGACGTCGTAGCCTTCAACCACCTCAATTCCGAGTTGATGCAATTTTTCCTTTGGACTGTCGCCAATCTTGGAAACTAAGACTGCTTTGCAATCAGCGATCGTTTGGATGATATTTTCTAGAGTGGCTTTCTCTCCGTATCCGCCTTGGCAATAGTGGTCAACTTTGCGATGACCGATAAAGCGAGTTTGATTGCCATGCACTTCGTAAATCTGGAATTCTTTGGCATGACCAAAGTGCTGATTAACCAATCCGCTGCCCTTAGTCGCCACTGCAACTAGGATTTTTGGACTATTTTCTACAGACTCTACAGCAGTCAGAGCTTTTTGTTTGGCTAGTTTCAGTTCTTCTTGGAACTTCTCAATACCTGCATGAACTTCTTGGCGTTTTTGAAGGTCATATTCAGGAGCCATTTCCATGATTTTGGCTTTCGTAAATTCCTGGCTGCGGTCTTCACCTAAAAGACCTACTGCATCCGCACGGCACTGACGGCAATGACGCATCATCTTCATATTACCACCACAGTTATCTTGCACTGCCTGCAGTTCTTTTGGTGTAGGACCGCGCTGACCGGTCAAACCGAAGTGAGTGCCGTGTTCTGGTGCGGAAATCAGCGGCATAATGTTGTGAATGAATGCGCCTTTGGAGCGAATGACCTTATTCACTTCTGTGAGGTGCTCATCATTAATTCCCGGAATCATCACCGAGTTGACTTTGCACAAAATATCGGCTTCTTTGAGGGCTTGCAATCCTTCCATCTGCTTTTCGTGCAGAATTTTTACCCCTTCGATGCCTCTGTAACGCTTGCGCTTGTAGTGAACCCAAGGATAAATCTTTGCCCCAATTTCTGGATCTACCATATTAATGGTAATTGTAACGTGGTCGATATTCAGTTGTTTAATGCGGTCAACATACTCGGGGAGCATTAAACCGTTAGTTGACAGACAAAGCTTGATATCTGGCGCTTTCTCGGCAATCAACTCAAAAGTGCGGAAAGTTTGTTCTGGATTCGCCAGTGGATCGCCAGGACCTGCAATTCCCAACACCGTCAATTGAGGAATCTTACCTGCAATCACTAAAGCTTTGTGCGCTGCTTCTTCTGGAGTTAGCAACTCGCTTACCACTCCAGGACGGCTCTCGTTAGCACAGTCGTATTTACGGTTACAGTAATTGCATTGTATGTTGCAAGCAGGGGCGACTGCAACGTGCAACCTTGCGAAGTGGTGATGAGCTTCTTCGCTATAGCAGGGATGATTGGCAATACGTTCTTTAAGTTTTTCATCCATTTCCACAGTGGTGCTGCTATCGCTGCATCCGGTGCCGCAACCACTGGATTTTGCTTTGGTAGAAGTTGGGGAACCAACTGATGGGGTAATGCGTCCTGTAGAGGGTGATGTCATTGAATCTCGCATGCATATCGGGTACTAACGCTGCCACTATGGAAGATGCTATAGCTACTCTGTTTTGTCTGTGTTTTGTCAGGAATGGAAGCCGCGTCTTGTACTTACGCTGTCAACCCAAGTTTGCTTAGCTGGTGTGTGTCAACGCTCTTTGACTTGGGGAGAACTTGCGGGTCAAGCCGCGACTTCTGTTCACAGGGGCATGGTGCTATCTCATCCCTCCACTCACTCGTAGCGCTGTTTTTGTTTGCGCTTGAAGTGTTGGCGATATATGTTTTATATCAGTCGTCTCAAACGAGGGCAGCGTTTGTGTCCTGGATAGAATTTATTGGATTGATTAGATTTGTACTCAAAACCGAAAACCCTCACCCTTTCGGCATTTGAGGACTCAAAAAGATTTTTTCTGGGTAGGGGTACTAGAATTTTTGGGTTGGGGTTCGAGTATTTATGGAAATAGGGACAAGTATTCGTGTACTCAGAGGAAACTCAATCCCAGTAAGGATTTGAGCAAAATTTTAGCTTTTTTTTAGCTTTTCCGACTTGTACTCAAAGGCTGATTTAGCAAGACTCCGAGTACTGCCTCAAGGGAGATTTTGACTTTGGAAATCTGGAGTAAGTTACGGAGACTGACTCCAGAAATTTGCGAAATTCAATTCTGTATACACAATATCATTTTTTCAAAGGAAAAAATGCAATTCAAACTTTTTTAATTTTTGCTGTGTTCACTAGTATCAGTTCATAAAATTTTCTCATCCATTTGCGCTGAAACATAGGCACAAACAAGGATTAACATTGTTTTTTATGGATGATTAATAGAATTTTATCTCAATTAACTGAGTTTTGGCAGGTGGAAAAAGATGTTTTTTAACGTAGATTTGGTATCAAGTGACGAAAATCGTGATTATTGGTTCTGGAGGCGCAGGAAAGTTTATCCTCGCGCGCAGCAGTGTAACGCAGTGGCTTAACCATCAATTATTAGTTAACAGTTATTAGTTAACAGTTATCCATTCATTTTACGGCGATTGCCCAAGGGGCAGTGGCAAAGCCAATCGCACGACCGTGGCCTACAACAGCAGATGAAAAACTACAGCAGCGTACTATACACTGGAAAAATCTTTTCCTAATTCAGCAAGAATCAGGGTACTAAGAGGAAGACCGTCAACACCCCTGCCTAAAGGCTAGGGGCGATCATCGCCTCAAACCTTAGGATTAGTTGACCAGACTCAGTAACTTCGGTTACTACGTTAACGGTAAGTGTTAAAGTTCCTACCTTGGACAATGCTCCCGCTAGTTCCAAGCTCTAGAAATCAAAGATTAAACAGGTGTATAGGGTTAAGCCAGTGTCTTTGATACAGTACCGACCGTTAACATTGTCGTTGCAAGAGCGTCTCCCCTTGGGAGACAGCTAACATTACTCCCGAAGGGGAAGGCTCTACGGAGCAACACCGTTATGCGTACAGGGTGAACGATTTGAAATGGTAATTGTCCCATTGAAAGTACATTACAAAAGTACACCGATTCAAGTAACCCCAAGGCGGTAATGGTTCGCAAGAAAAATATAAAGCCGTTCTTCTAGGACGGGGTTTCTACCCAAATTTTCGATGAAAGCAGTTGTTATCCGTGAGTATGGCTCCCCTGAAGTGTTGCAGTACCAAGAGGTAGAGCCGCCGAAAATAAAGCCCGATCAGTTACTCGTCAAAGTTCGGGCGACTTGCGTTAATCCGGTTGATTGGAAAATTCGCAAGGGAATGTTGAAATTGATCACGGGTAACAAATTCCCGATGATTTTGGGGTTTGATTTGTCGGGAGATGTGGTAGAGGTAGGCTCACAAGTGACGCGCTTCAAGCCAGGAGATGCAATTTACGGAAACGTTGGTTTATTGGGAGGAGCTTATGCAGAACTTGCAGCCGTCCCAGAAAAATCTGTCGCCCTGAAACCAACGAACATGACTTATGAAGAAGCAGCGTCTGTACCCGTAGCAGCCCTCACAGCCCTGCAAGCCTTGCAAGACTTAGCCCACATCCAAGTAGGACAAACCGTGCTTATCAATGGCGCTTCTGGCGGTGTAGGCACTTTTGCTGTGCAAATTGCTAAGGCTTTGGGAGCAGAAGTCACGGCAGTTTGCAGTACAAAAAACATAGATTTGGTGAAATCTTTAGGAGCAGACCGCGTCATTGACTACAGCCAACAAGATTTTACCCAAGGCACGGCGCAGTACGACATTATTTTGGATGCGGTTGCTAAGCAGTCGTTTTCTAGTTGTAAACAAGTTTTAAAAGCCAAGGGAATTTATGTAAATACGCTCCCTACGCCGGAAACCATTGTGCAAAGTGTTTTGACAGCGTTTATTCCTGGTAAAAAAGCTAAATTTATCTTAGAAACACCTAGGAGTCAGGACTTGCTTTACCTGAAAGAGTTGATTGAGGCTGGTAAAATTCGTTCTGTGATTGACCGCACTTTTCCGTTACAAGAACTAGCTGCTGCTCATGCATATAGCGAAAGCGAGCGAGCAGTGGGCAAAATAGCAATTGCAGTTGCGGGTTAAGGTGCCAAAGTTTTGTAAAAACTATGAGAATAGAAGTCTGAATATATACCATTAAGAGTTCGCTTCTGCGATGACAATTCTATGCGTCTAATGAAAGTGCATGCTACGTCTCTACATAGGTTATGAGGCGCTGCAAACTATCTTATTACCAAGCGTATTGGTTTATGGGTGTCTGTTGCAAAAGCCAATTGCTATGAAATTTAAACCACAGATGGACACAGATGGACACAGATAAATAACTAGTGTTTATTTGTGTTTCTCTGGGGTTAGAAATATCAAATACAGACTTTTACAAAAAATATAATATGCATAATATGCATATTATATTTGCATATTATGCATATCTCATGGTCAAGATGCCTGTCGCCAAGGATAAAATAAGGTATGACAGTTAAGTAAACTACAATTATAAATATACAAAATAGTATCTATACTTACAGACAAAAACTGTTAGGCAAAATAGCTCGGCTTGTCTTTTCTCAATTGTAGGAATACAATAATAAATAGTAACTCGATATACAGAATTTTTACTTTTCATCTCGTTCGCCTGTTGTTTGAGTACAAGTGAACAGTTGTTAATTTATGCAAAAATTTATTGCCTAAATCGCATCAAACTCTTACAGGCAAGTGAATTCATATTGAGTACAGAAATACTTATCCCCCTCCCCCATAAATTCCAGTACCCCGATCCTGAAAATACTAGTACCCCTACCCTAATAGAAATTTGAAATTTCCATTAAATCAAGGTTTAAGGCTGGTGAGTACAACCTTAATCAATCCAATAAATCCAATCGGCGTCGGATGTAAGCCGTCTTTGCAAACACCTGATATAAGCAGAGAACGTAGCACACGGCTATTTTGAAAAAACCAGTACCGATGCAACAGCCATTCGACCACATGAGGAATTCAAAGATTGCAAAAATGTTGGGTGATTATTCCAACCTGTTTTTTGCAATGCTTTCTGGCATTTCTTTGGAGCCAGTATTGACTGATTTTCGCATCATATTTGAACGAGATCCCGCAGCATGTCATTGGCTGGAGGTTCTGTTTTGTTACCCTGGATTGCACGCACTGTGTTTGCATCGCATTGCCCATTGGCTGCACCGCCGTGGAGTGGCTTTTATCCCCCGCTTCATTTCTCACTTAGGACGGTTTCTTACAGGAATTGAAATTCATCCAGGTGCAGAGATTGGCAAAGGCGTATTTATCGACCACGGTATGGGCGTTGTGATTGGCGAAACCGCTATTGTGGGAGACTACACACTGATTTACCAGGATGTCACTCTTGGCGGAACTGGAAAAGAAAGTGGTAAGCGCCATCCTACCTTGGGCAAAAATGTCGTTGTGGGAGCAGGTGCGAAAGTCTTAGGCAATATTCAGATTGGCGATCGCGTCCGTATCGGCGCAGGTTCGATTGTTTTGCGCAATGTCCCCGACTATTGCACTGTTGTGGGAATCCCAGGGCGGATTATTTCGAGCAAACAGGGCGAACAAGTTTCTCCTTTAGAACATGGAAAACTACCTGATTTAGAAGCTGAAGTGTTTCGCTGTTTGCAAGAACGTATTGAGCAACTCGAACAAAAGCTGCAAATTCTTACAAGCCAAACAAAGGAAAAAGAACTGGTGACAAAGGAACGTTAACTATGTTGCAATCCCGTAATTTTCAAGCTACAGGCGAGCATATTTTGCAAATTCCTATAAGCGATCGCTTTTCAATTTATCACCGCTTGCAAGAGTTAATGATTCCCTGTTGGTGTCTCTCTGATGGTTCTTTGCGGGTGCAAGTGAATAGTTGTTTAACAGCGATTCTTGTCCGTAGTACCGTACTGCAATTTATGGCAAGTCGCCAAGAATTAATTGATTGGCTAGAAAGATGTTGGCAGCTTTAAATTTTTGACTTACTCAATTCCCGCGAATCTGAAATAACAACTATAAAAACAGGTGTGAAGTGTGAAAAGAAGAAGGTGAAATATAAAGATTTTTATCCTATCCAACAGAACGCTCTCTGGAGGACATCTACATTAGATCTCTTGCATAAATAGATTTCATCTGCATCCATCTACTTGGGCGTCGTGCAGTTAATTATTTATTCAGGAATGAATGTAAGAAGTCTATTCTTTATCCTTAAACCTTCTTTTTGTGAAAAATTGTATGATGGCGAATTGTCACAGTGATATAAAATTCATTGATTTTTTACAATCTGAGTTCGCACTTTCAACCGTGGATATTGCTGTAGCACTGCGCAAACACGAGTTAGATAATAGTCCCTTAGCAATGCTTCTTTGGCAATATGGTTTAGTGGACATACAACAGTTAGAACGCATTTTTGATTGGCTGGAAGAGCAATTTTAAGCAATCCAAAATGAAAAATAGCAATCATAGCAAGTATCTTGCTCTTGCTAGAAATGTGTCAATTCAATGAAGGATAAATTAGGGTATTCGTCCATCACAGTAGTGATATTAACTACAGTGAAAGTAAAAAAAACGAAAAACTTTAGGGAGGATATGACAATGATTTCTACTTTAATTGCCGGATTAAGCATCTTGTTATTTTCGGGAATGGCTAATACATATTTCAGCCAAAGGTTATTTTCTGATACAGAATTTCCACCTGAGGATAATAATTTGTAGTTGATACCAAATTCTTGTTTTATGCCATACAGATAGGACAAGAATTATCAATTATAAATTAGGAATGGTGAATTATGAATAGTAATATTTTTAATGAGAACTCAGAACACAAAAATCACAATAAGTGAATATACCTTACGAATTCCTTCTAGGAATTTGACAACGAAAATGTGATTCATCGACCTGTAAATTTATAACGGTTTTCAATTGGGTGCAATACATCAAAGAATTAACGAACCGCAATGGACAAATGATTGGACGCAGATGTAGACGCCCCAAAGGCAGCTTCCTGCAGGGTAGTTGTACTTAAGCCGGATGATAACAACTATAGTTGCTGTGCATTCTGGCTCAACACCCAATCGCCAAAAAACCATTTTGAGTTTTTACCGTAGGAGTTCTGAGTTCTTTCTTCCTCATCATTCATCATTATCCAAGAGGTTTTTACAAGATGAATCAAGTCTTAATAAATGACACAACATTGCGCGATGGCGAACAAGCAGCAGGAGTTGCTTTCAATTTAGAAGAGAAAGTTGCGATCGCCAAGTTTCTCGATGCGATCGGCGTTCATGAAATAGAAGTCGGTATTCCGGCGATGGGTGAGCAAGAAACACGAGCAATCTCGGCAATTGCTGAGATGGATTTGCAAGCCAAACTGCTTGGCTGGAACCGCGCGGTGATTTCTGATATCCAGGCTTCTATGGCTTGTGGTTTGAAGCGAGTGCATATTGCTATTCCCGTTTCTGGAATCCAAATTAGTGCCAAATTTCACGGTCAATGGCGGATAACTTTGCAACAACTCAAAGACAGTATTAGCTTCGCCGTTGATAAAGGTCTTTGGGTAGCTGTAGGAGGAGAAGATTCTTCCAGAGCTGATGAAAGCTTCCTCCTAGACGTAGCACAATATGCCCAAGAATGGGGTGCATCGCGGTTTCGCTTCTGTGACACAGTAGGCATTCTTGACCCATTCACCACATATGCGAAAGTAAGACGACTGGTGACGGCTTTGTTTATTCCCGTAGAAGTCCACACCCACAATGATTTTGGTCTAGCAACTGCCAATGCCCTTGCTGGGATCAAAGGTGGAGCTTTATCGGTGAATACAACGGTGAATGGGTTGGGTGAAAGAGCTGGAAATGCAGCTTTAGAAGAAGTTGTCATGGCTCTCAAACGTATCTATGGCGTTAATGTCGGTCTTGACACTCCTCGTTTATTAGAATTGTCTCGACTTGTCGCAGCAGCATCAGGAAGCAATGTACCGCCCTGGAAAGCAATTGTTGGTGAAAATACCTTTGCTCACGAAGCAGGTATTCATGCTCACGGCGTACTGCAAAATCCCATGACTTACGAACCGTTTGCTCCAGAAGAGGTTGGGTGGGAGCGGCGTTTGGTTGTGGGTAAGCATTCTGGTAGGCATTTGTTGTCTAGTGTGCTACAGCAGCACGGCATTTTTTTGAACTCGCAAGAAACTCAATCTGTCTTGGAGGCGGTACGACAAGAGTCGGTACAGAAAAAACGTAGCTTAAGCGTGCAGGAACTATTGAATTTGGTACAAGAACAACAGAGGTATTCTCATGCGGTCAGATGAATTAGAGCTAGAGCAGCCACCTGCCTTTAACATTGGTGATAAAGTCCGACTTCGCAAAATGATCAAGAACGATGGTACTTTTCCCGGTCAAGAAATTGGGGTCATTTTGGCGAAAAAGGGAGATATCGGCTACGTCGCTAGTATTGGCAGCTATTTACAAAGGTCCTATATCTATGCTGTGCATTTTTTGGATAGAGGATTTGTCATCGGTTGTCTTAAAAAAGAATTAGAACTTGTTGAGAAGGAACAAGAAGTTGTTGAGGAAGCCTAGCAAACTTCTTTTCCTGAACAGAAATTAACACATTTCACCAATACATTAATATCACCACTAGGAAGCGGGAAAACTAGAGATGAAAGTCATGCTACGTCATAATGCTGCTGGAGCTTTGATTGCCTACGTTGCTAAAAAAGACCTTGAAGAAGAAGTTGTTAAACAAACGGAAGGAGCAGAAGGCAAGATTTTTACTTTAGCAAATGGTTGGGAATTAGCATTTACCAATTTGCCAGATCCGTTACAGTTACCCCAAACTTACGAAGCTAAACGTCTCTCGTAACTCAACGCTTACCCTGCCCTTTAGGGGGAATTCAAAATTCAAAGTTCAAAATAAAACTTTTTAATTGATAATTTTGAATTTTGAATTTGAGTTTCAGTGACTGTCCTTTGAAAATGCAAATAACTCATTACAAAGGACGTTTCACATGAATAAATACAAAAAAATACGATTTTAAATAATATGAGTCATCATTACTTAAAATTATCTGAATTTAACCTTGAGGGACAGTTTCTTGGCTTTCTAGGTGATAGCCCAGGGAAATTTAAATACCTGCAACTAGCATTAGAATCCGAGAATGTGCAAATTAAAATCCCTAAGGAGTTGCGTCAATTTCTCAGTCTTTCCCTAGTTCCTGGTGAGCAAATTCGTGTATTTGGTATTAGTAAGCTAGACACACACACAGGCGAAATCAAACTAAAAGCTTTTGGGGTGACACCAATTGGTGTTTGTCCAAATCAAGAAATTCCTCTTCAACAACGAAAGTCTCTTCCCAAAGCCAAGATTTTAGTCTGTCAAAAGTCTGGTTGCATAAAGCGGGGTGGAAAAGCGCTATTGTCAGAATTAGAAAAGATGTTGTATGAGCATGGTTTGTCTGACCAAGTTATCATTGAGCAAACTGGCTGTTTCAAATGTTGTAAAAGCGCACCCAATTATATTTTGCAAATTGGGACAAAAGAATATAAAAAGATTCATCCTGAGGCTATTGTATCTTTATTGGAAAGTTACTTGAGTTAAGCTGTCAACGGTGTAGAAGACACAGAACCCCGACTTCTCTAAGAAGTCGGGGTTCTTGTTTATTACTATAGTAAAAACGCTTGCCACTGAGCACGATACACGACTTTTTCCGCTTCGCTTAAAAAACTGGCTTCAAGTGTATTAAGATTTAACTGCCAAAGTTCTTCCCAGGAAAAGCCTTGAGCTGCAAGCGTCAGATACTCCTTATTTAAGTTGGTGGAAAACATCGGTGGATCGTCGGAATTGAGCGTGCAGTATAGTCCTGCATCAATCATCTGACGAATTGGATGCGGTTGATCAGGCGGTACGATGCCTAAGCAGTAGTTACTTTGTGGTGAGACTTCAAGTGGTATTTGACTGCGACGTAGTTTCTCTACGAGTTCTGGATCTTCTAAACATCTAATCCCGTGTCCAATGCGTTCTGCGTGTAAACTCTCTATCGCACCACGAATACTTTGCGGTCCGTCAGCTTCGCCAGCATGGGCGACCACTCGAAGTCCTTGTTTTTTGGCTTCCTGATAAGTTTCAGCAAAACCCTCTGGTGGGTTTCCTGGTTCTACCCCACCCAAACCAAGACCAATGAAAATTCCTTTTTCCTGACCTTTAAGGGCAAACTCTAAAACTTTGGTTTGTGTGTCTGGGTATTCCCGTGAGATATCAGCAATAAACCTCACACGGCTGTTGTATTTAGCTTCACCTGCTGCAATTCCGGCAGCTAGGGCAGCAAGTAATTCATCATCAGTTAATTTTTGAGAATGTAGCGAAACACTCAGAAAAACTTCGCTGTAGCGAATGTTTTGCTCTGATTGATGCTTGATGAATCGCTCTATCATCAAGATATAATCGTCAGGTGTTTGTATACACTCGCTTGCAGTAGTATAAACGTGAATAAAATGATTAAAATCACGAAACTGGTAGAAATTTTTCCATTCATCAAGTGAGGTGACAGGTAATTCTACCTGATTCCGCTTAGCCATTTCATAAATAGTTTCTGCATCAGTTGCACCTTCAAGATGCACGTGAATTTCTACTTTCGGCATGGCTTGAAGGCGATGAGCTAGTGTTGAAGAAACCGGCATAGAAGTATCAGATAACATAAGATGTTAAAGTGCAAGCGAATCTTATGATATTTTGCCTTCTGGCTTGTGATAACGACAATTTTTAACGCCAACCTACTTAGAATGAGTTGACATTTGAGCGATCGCCTCAATCAAGACTTCTGGATCAATTGGTTTGGGAATATGTAACTGAAATCCAGCGGCTAGTGCCTGCTGCTGATCGATTTCTCCTGCATAAGCAGTCAGAGCAATAGCTCTTATCTGACTATTTCTCTCGCTTTGCATTGCCCGAATTTGTCGCATGAGCATATAGCCGTCCATGTCGGGCATCCCAATGTCGCTTACTAGGACATCAAGCTTGGTCTGTGCTATGACTTGGAGTGCTTCCATCGCAGAAACCGCTGTTATGACGCTTCCTCCAGCCTGCTCCAAAATGAAGGCAATTAACTCTCTTGTGTCCACCTCATCATCGACAACAAGAATCTTGAGACCAGTGAGAGGTAATTTGTCAAGCGTGGGATATGAGGCTTTATCTTCGTTCTTTATACTTAGTTCCGGCTTTAAAAGCGGTAAGCTGACAGTGAAAGTTGCTCCTTGCCCAATACCAGCACTTTCCGCGCGAACAGTACCACCATGCAGTTCGACTAAATGACGGACGATCGCCAACCCTAACCCGAGTCCACCAAACTTGCGTGTTGTCGCGCCATCTTCCTGGCGGAAATACTCAAACACGTGTGGCAAAAAGTCAGGCTCAATGCCTTTGCCTGTATCGCTGACAGTAATTTGAGCGAGTGAGCCAACGCGCTGGAGGCGAATTTCGACCCGTCCGCCTGAAAGTGTGAATTTGACGGCGTTGGTGAGCAGATTCCAAATCACTTGCTGTAACCGAGCAGAATCACCTAAAACCTGCCCGATATCTGGGTCAAGCACTGTCTGAATTTGAATTGACTTGGCTTGTGCTGCCAACTGCACTGTTTCAATAGCTGCCGAAATCGTTGATGCCAAATTAACAGAACCCATATTGAAGCTGAGTTTGCCACGCAGAATGCGAGAGACATCTAACAAATCTTCAATCAGTTGCGCTTGAAGTTTGGCATTGCGTTCAATTGTTTGTAGCGCCTGAGTCGTTTTTGTAGCATCTAACTTGCCGGTGAGGAGCAACTTAGACCAACCGAGGATAGGATTGAGGGGCGATCGCAACTCGTGAGACAGCACTGCTAAAAACTCATCTTTTATGCGGTTGGCGGTTTCAGCTTCGGCACGGGCGACTTGCTCTTGCTCTAGTAGCCGCTGGCGCTGTTGGTCGAGTTGTTTTTGATTTTCGATATCTGTTGCTGTACCAAACCACTTAATCACCTGACCCTGCTCATTTTTCAGCGGTACGGCTTGATGCAAATGCCAGCGATATGCTCCATCTGCTCGTCGCATCCGACCTTCTGCTCGATAGCTGGTACCCGCTTGTTGAGCTGCTGCCCAATTCTGGCTGAGAGTGGGTAGATCATCAGGATGGACGATGGCTTCCCAGCCTGCGGTTTGAGCTTGGGTAAGGGTTAATCCAGTAAAATCTGACCAACGTTGATTGATATCGATGAGCATTCCATCTGTGTTGGCAGTCCACACCAGTTGTGGAATCGATTCTGCTAAATACCGATAGCGTTCTTCACTTTGCCGCAGGGTTGCTTCGGTTTGTTTGCGATCACTGATGTCGAGTGCGGTTCCAGTGAACCCAATCGGTCGTCGGGCTATGCCCTCTCCCTCGAATTGTGCCTGCCCGTTGGCTGACACCCAGCGTTCGGTTCCATCGGAGCACACGATACGATAATCAATCTCGTAAGTGCCCGACAATTTGGGGTCAAGCGCACTGCTAACAGCACTCGCTACGCGTGTCCGGTCTTCCGGGTGTATCCGCTCCATCACCCTAGGAAGGGGAATCTTGAATGCATCATCCGGCTCACCCCAAATCTCGCGCATCCGCTCGTCCAGCTCGACGAGATTTGTGTCGGGGTCGTAACGCCAAGTCCCAAGCCGACCCACCTTAATCGCGAGCTGCGCGCGTTCTTCGCTCTCCCGCAACGCTGACTCTGCCTGCTGTTGTTCAGTGATGTCCTGAAAAATTAGCACGATCGCATTGACGCTGCCAGATTCATCGTAAAGGGGAGCCGCCGAAATGCTGACGATTACCGTTGAACCATCACGCTTACAGCGATAGGTTTCCACGCCAGCAAAAATTTCTCCCTTCGCCACCGCAGCTCTGACCTGACGGCATTCTTCCCGTTTCTCTTCTGGAACAATCGGAATGAGTTGACCCAACACCTCGGTTTCACTCCAACCAAATAGCCGCTCTGTCGCCGGATTCCAAAGCTGTACCGTCATGTCGGGTTTAATGACAACTATAGGCAGTGGGGAAGCTTTAATGAGGGTGCTCAGGGTTTGTAAGGTTTTTTGGAGTTCCTGTTGCGCTTGTTTGGGCTCGCTAATGTCGGCAGTGACACCAATCGCACGGATTGGCTGTCCGGCTTCGTCACGGATGATATCACCTCTGGAAATAACCCAGTGCAGTGAGCCATCCGACCAAACGATACGGTACTCTACATCGTATTCACCTTTACCAGCCACCGCTTTTTGAAAGACCTGTTCCACTTGCTCACGATCCTCTGGATATAAGCACTCGCGCCACTCGTCTCGATTCTGAGGAGTGCTCGACAGTCCAAAAATTTGATTGAGCGCTTGATCGAACTGCACTGCTCCTGTGCGGAGGTCTACCTCCCAAGTGCCCATTTTTGCGGCTCGAAGGGCTAGCCTCAGTCGTGCTTCCCGTTCGCGCAATGCAACTTCAGCCTGTTTGCGATCACTGATATCCCGGAAGAAAATGTCCAGACCATCCTCATGAGGATAGGCGTGAATCTCAAGCCACATATCGGATGTGGGTGGTTGGTAATAGTGATGCTCAAAGTGGACGGGAATCTGTTCTGCCATTGCCCGCCGATACTGGCGCTCTACGTTCGTCCCTACCAACGCAGACCACTCCTCCCAATGGGTCTTTCCAATGACTTCTGTCTGAGGTTTGCCATTAAGTCGCTCGGCTTCTGCATTCTGGTAAATGATCCGCCAGTCACGGTCGAGAGCAACAAACGCATCACTTATGCTTTGTAAAGTACGTGTTACCTGCCGATTGGCTTGCCGCACTGCCCGCAAGCTTGCCTTGGTTTTCCGGTTGGCAATCTGCAACTGTGTGCAGAGTAATGCGATTAAAAATGATACCAGTGAGAACGCAATCAATTGCACCAAGCGATTCGCACTAGTGATGGCAAATGAGTGGATCGGCTCAATAAGGAAGTAGAGGCTGTAGCCAACTCCCAAAGCGATCGCCAGCAATCCTGGTCCCATTCCGCCATACCAAGCACTGACTGCAACAGCCCCAAAAAACAGTGGAAATATCAGCGGATTTAGCAGCGGCAGAAGCAGTTGTGTTAACAGGAGGGCTACTGTCGCTGCCAGAATCGCAACCCCATAGGATAGCAACCGAGAGCGGATAAAGATTTCCTTATGTACAGTCCCCGTCGTCTCATGAATCATTTGCGCTCATCCGACAGTATAGTAGAATGAGCTGACACAATTTGGGCGATCGCCTCAATTAAGACTTCTGGATCAATTGGCTTGGCAATATGTAACTGAAATCCAGCCGCAAGTGCCTGTTGCTGATTGATTTCTCCTGCATAAGCAGTCAGAGCGATCGCTGGAATTAACCCCCCTTGTTCTGGTGGCATAGCTCTCACTTGGTGCAACAATGTATAGCCGTCCATTTGAGGCATTCCAATATCTGCTAACAAAATATGGAACTGGTTTTGCTTCAGCCTTTGCAGCACTTCGGTTGCAGAAGACACAGACATAACACTAGCACCAGCTTGCTCTAAAACGAAAGTGACTAATTCTAAATTGTCTGCATCATCATCAACAGCCAGAATTTGAATTCCTTGCAAAGTGAGTGCGTCTTGCATAAATGCCTCCTCTTGAGTTGCTGAAGCCGTTGTCGGCATAAGGGGAAGCATAACGGTAAACGTCGCTCCCTGTCCTTCTCCTAAACTGTCAGCTTGGATTGTTCCCCCATGTAGATCAACAATGTGCCGTGCGATCGCAAGCCCCAACCCCAAACCACCAAAATTTCGAGTGATACTGCTATCTGCTTGACGGAAGTAATCGAAGACGTAGGGCAAAAAATCAGGCTTTATACCTTTGCCTGTATCACTAACAATAATTTGTGCTTGCTTTTCAACTTCCTTGAGATGGATTTCTACACGCCCACCATTCGGAGTAAATTTAATAGCGTTGGAGAGCAAATTCCAAACGACTTGCTGTAAACGAGTGGCATCGCCTAAAACATGACCCACATCCGATTCAAAATGAGTTTGAATTTGAATCGTTTTAGCTTGGGCTGCCAAATCTACCGTTTTGAGCGCTGCTTCAATCGTCGATTCTAAATCAATAGCGCAAGTATTTAAACTAAGCTTGCCTTGCAAAATCCGAGAAATATTGAGTAAATCTTCAATCAGTTGGACTTGTAGCTTGGCATTACGTTCAATAGTTTCTAGAGCGACTGCTGTCTTGCTAGCATCCAGTTTGCCCCCTCGCAACAATTTCGTCCAACCTAAAATTGGGTTCATGGGTGTTCTCAGTTCATGTGAGAGAACAGCGAGAAACTCATCTTTTGTCCGGTTAGCTGCTGCGCTACGCGCCGCTTCCCGAACGGCTGCGGCTCGTGCCTGTTGCTCAGCTTCATATAATTGGGCACGGGCTATAGCCTGAGCGCACTGTTGAGCTAACGCAACCATGAAAGCCCGGTCATCGTCGCTTAAAGGTGAGAATTGAGCAAAATTGAGAGATATTCCTCCAACTGCTCGCCCTTCAACAATTAAAGGTAATGAAACCCAACTAGCGTAATCACACTGGGCATAGTATTCACTCAAGTGAGGATAACGAGCCACTCGTGCTTCGGTCGATTCTTCCCAAATGGGTTCTCCAGTTCTTACAGCTTCTGCCAGTGGTACTTGTGTCGTGATTGGAAAGCAACGCCATTCCCCTAAATCTTGTGAGTACCCAACAGAATACACGATTTCAAGCTCCGTACCATTTTTATTCAGAATTGCCATCATAGCAGAGCAAGCATTCAAAACGGCGGTACTTTGCTCAACAATCACTTTTGCAACTTCAGTGGGAGTGAGGGACTCAGAAAGTGCTGCTGTGACTGATAAAAGACGTGCATTACGGTCAGCAGTTTGCTCTGCTTGCTGGCGTGAGAGTTGAGCTTCTTGATAGAGTTGAGCATTGGCGATCGCCATAGCCGCCCGGTCTGCTAAATTTTGAAATAAAGTTTGGTCATTGGTATTGTGAGGTTCTCCGGGATAATTGCGAGTCAGGCTCAACACTCCAATCGCTTGTCCTCGTACCTTCAGTGGCACAAGCAAGGTGCTGTAAACTTTAAAGCGCTCCAAGTAGCGCTGATACTCTGGTATAATAACCGGACGTAACTCCTCCTGTGATGTCACTGGCATTAAAAGGGCAACTCCAGTCTGCATCACTCGCCCCCCAATCCCTTCATTAGCACGGCGAGGATAACTGCTTAACAGTTCATTCACAAACTGTCTTACCTGTGGATCAACATGGTAAACAGAGACAGGGTTAAGCCACTGCCCATCTTCAGAGAGGAGACTCAGGACGCAAACATCACCTGTATATTCGCTAACAAGTTGGCTGATAGTGTTCAAAACCGTTTGCAAATCTAAACTTGCCGCTGCAAACGTTTGCGATGCTTGAGCGAGAAAACGCTCTTGTTGCTCAACTCGCTTGAACTCAGTAACATCACGGGCATAGCCAATGATAGATTCGACCGTCCCATCAGCCGCCAACTCAGGTACAAAACGCGATTGATACCAACGGGTACCATTCAGCGCCTGAAAGTTAAACTCTATCGAACGGCTTTGCCCAGTGGTGAATATCTGTTGCCAGTTCTCATGCCAGAGCCTACAATTCTCTGGTGGCATACCTACGTCAATATTGGTTTTCCCAATGAATTCTTCTGCTGGAATGCCAGTTATCTGTTCAATGGCAGGACTGACATAAAGATGGCGAAATTCTGAATCGATTCGACTGATGATATCTGGGGAATTTTCAGCTAAAGTCTTAAACCTTTGCTCTCGACGACGGAGTTCCGCTTCCATCTGTTTGCGATCAGTCACATCCTGCACAACTCCTAACATACTCAGGACATCTCCTGAAACGCTATACTGAGCACGTCCTTTTGAAGCAACCCATCGTTCGGCTCCATTGGGATGAATCACCCGGTATTCAATGTCATAATCACGCTCGTAGCGGATTGCTTGCTCGACCGCTAGACGAGCCGACTCTCGGTCTTCCTTATGAAGTAGGTCGCGCATATGCGTCCAAGTCATATAAGGACCAGACGGAATGCCAAAAATTTCGGCTGCTCGTTGAGACAATGTGACAATATCTGTTGCTGCATCCCAACTCCAATCTCCCATTTTTGCAGCTGCCAAAGCCAGACTTAATCTTTGAGCATTTGCTGCGAGTGCTTGTTCTGTTTGTTTACGCTCGGTAATATCAATCGATACCCCTACCATGCGTACTGCTTGACCATCAGCATCTTTGTATACTCGTCCCTGGCTGCGGAGCCATCTTGCCATTCCATCTGAACCAATAACGCGGTATTCCTGAGCGTAGTCTTCTTGTCCGTTGAGCGCCCGCTTATAAGCAAAGACGACATTTTGCCGATCTTCAGAGTGGACGACAGCAAAAAAGTCTTCTCCCGTCCCCTCTTGAATCCCCCAAACCTCAAGGGCATTGGGAGAACACAGGACATGATTTGCCCTCAAATCCATATCCCAAGCGATCGTGCCTGTTCCAGACAAGGCAAGGTGTAGCCGTTCCTCGGTTTGTCGCAGGTTCTCCTCAATTTGCTTCAACCTAGTGACATCTTGAAACATTCCAATGCAAACGGCTGAATGTCCGTACATGGGTGGTAATGTTTCTCCCCAGCACAGAGTTGAGCGAATACCACCAGGTGTATGCCAGTTCATCTCATAGTTTTCTAATTTTTCTCCTCTTGCTAGGAGAACCGCAGGCATTCGCTCAGTCGGAATGCGCTGACCTGCTGCATCTGTGCAGTAGTATGCCTCGGCATATTCTTCAAGGGATTTGTTTTTGGGTAAGTCACCACCTGCCAATTCATTGGCAATTCGATTGGCAAAAGTTACCTTTGCTGTTCCTGGTTCGATAAACACCATAGGTGTCGGCATTAAATCAAGCACCGCTTCCAACCATTTCTGCTGGTTCTCTAATGCCTCTGCTTGTTGCCGCAGAGCTTCTTCTGCTTGTTTGCGTTCGCTAATATCATGTGAGATGCCAATCACTTGCTGGGGTAACCCATCGTGTGTACGCATGAAAATGAGATCCCGACTCCAAAGCCAACGCCATTCTCCATTGGCATGCTGCATCCGATACTCTCGCTCAATAATTTCACCATCTTGAGCGTGATCAAAGCGTTCCAAGTGGTTAGGAAGAGTGGCAAAATCGTCAGGATGCATGAGTTGAGGAAACAGTTCGCTTCCCATTGCCTGAATTTGTTCTGGGGTATAACCCAGGAGCTCGCCAATCTGACGATTTACATAGACATTGCGCTGCTCGATTAAATCATAGATGTACAACACACCAGGCGTGGCATCAGCAACCTGTTGGATGAATCGCTGGCTTTGGTGAAGTTGCAACTCTACCTGTTTGCGGGAGCCAATATCTTGAAACACCATCACGCAAGTTGCTGGTTGCCCATGCATTGCGGGTAAGGTATCTGCATCAACGAGCAGCGAGTAAACACCTGTTGGAGTATGCCAATTCAACTCCGCCCCATGAATTTTTTCGCCTCGTGCCACCCGGACTGCTGGAAGTTGCTCGGGCGGGATGAGTTGCCCTGTGGCATGGGTGCAGGAAAACTCTGCATCATACACACCAGCAGGGCGATCGTCAAGAATTTTACCTCCTGCCATCTCATTTGCTGCCTGATTGGAGAAGGTGAAGCGAGCCGTTTGGGGTTCAATAAATACCAGTGGAATGGGCAGCAGATTGAGTACCGCCTCCAGCCATTGGCGTTGATTACCTTGAGCTTGTGCGTTCTCTTGGAGTAGTTGTTCCAATTTCTTGCGCTCGGTGATGTCCCGAACGAACAGAGAAAGCCCTTCAGCAGACGGGTAGGCATGAACTTCCCCCCAAGTGTCCAAAGGAGCGTAATAATCCTCGAAGACAAGAGCAGTTTGTTCATCTACCGCTTTGTGCATTATGCGTTCAATGTTGGTGCCGCATAAAAGAGGAAACACATCCCAGACGCGCTTACCAATGAGTTCGTTTCTGCTCTTCTTTAGTAACCGTACGGCGGCTTCATTAACGTAGGTGTAGCGCCAGTGGCGATCGTAGGCAATGAAACCATCGGTGATACTTTCGAGAATGTGAATAACTTCGGGATTACCTTGTAGTGCTGCTTGGGCTGGCTGAGGTGGAGTGAAATCTTGCTTGCGCGACTGCAAAGCTTCAATGGTTCGTTGCAGTTCAAAAATTTGCGCTTGCAGTTGTGCATTGGCTTGAGACAGTTCGGACGTTCGTTCTGCCACAAGTCCTTCTAAGTCGTTATCAGCTCTTTGTTGTGTTTCCGCTGCTTGATAGGAAGCGTCGAGCTTGACGTTGCTACTAAGGTTGTTGAAAGACAAATCAGATTGCAAGCTACGAGCATAGCGTTCTACCAACTCAGAACGGGAAATACCACGTTCACGCGCCTGCTGCTTTAGAATCTGCCAAGCTGTCTTAGTTAGGGATAGGTTGACTGCTTGCTTCGGTTCTTTTTCCCAGCTATGGATAAATTTTCCCGTCCTGTCACGCTTCATTGAGGTATTGCCCGTATACCTATACGGCTATTGCTAATTCTATCAAATCTAACTACATTTACTTATGGGAATTTTTCATCGAAAATTTGGGTAGAAACCCCGTCCTTGTAGGACAGCTTTACATTTTTGAACCATTACCGCCTTGGGGCTACTCAATACCGTGTAATGAATGCGTTGTACTTTCGTTCGGGCAATTACGAACTGATATTTTTCACCCTGTACGCATAACGGTTTTGCTCCGTGGAGCCTTCCCAAAAGGGAGTAAAGTTAGCTTCTCCCAAGGGGAGACGCTGCGCGAACGACAATGTTATTGGTCGGTACTTTCCATTCATACACTAGCTTAACCCTCTAAACTTGTTTAATATGATTGATTCTAGAGCTTGGAACTAGCTATGCCTAACGTCCCGTTGAGGGATACGCATCCCAAGGTAGGAACTTAAACACTTACCAATAACGTAGTACTCAAGGTACGCGCGTCTGGTCAACTAATCCTAAGATTTGAGGCTAGAAGCCCCGAGCCGCGAGCCAGGGGTGTTGACAAGAATGACAAAAGCAGCCAACCAGCGTCCGGCAAACTTTTGCTGAAAATTTCGATGAAAGCCTTAAAGTTTTATATTATAGTTAAGTTTGCTAACCAATGGAATGATTTCTGTAAGCATTACCTTCAAGATAGAGCGACCATTGGCACTAGCCCACGGAGGTAGAATAAGTAAACTCTGGATCACAAACCATAAGGCTAGAAAAGATTTGTTTTGATGCCAATAAACATTTGCCAAATGTGCCAGTGCTAACCCTTTTGCCTCTTGGTGTTTCGTTTCATCGGCAATAGTGAAAGCTTGATCGCAATAGTCAATCGCTAGTTGAGGTTGTTTCAAGCAACCATAGCAGAAGGAGAGATGAAACAGGACTCCTGCTTCTGTTGGAGGCTTGCCCAGAATATCGGCTTGCTGACGCCACGTATGCAAAAAATCCTCTGTTGATTTGAACTGTTGCCCAAACGCCAATTTGAGCTTGCGTCGCAAAGCTGGAGTTACAGAAACGAGGCGCTCAGTTTTGTATCAATTTGTTTTTAAGTTGGTTTCAAATTGCTCTCAAACAAAGCACAAGTCCCATTTTGATGAAGTTAGATAGGGAAGAGATTGCTTGTCACGCATCATGTATCACAACAAGAGGAGTGAGTCAATGAAGAGACCTTCACTAGTAACTTTTAGTCTGAGCCTAACTAAAATGCAAAGTACACCAGCACACCCAGCATCTGTTTTTCAACCAATTCTGAGCGATATTCGTAACCAACTGCCACAAGGCACAGAAATACGGTAAGCGACTTTGCTTAAATCAGGTAGGACGTGTGCTAGCCGCGCCACTTCCCCGAAAGTGGGTAATCTGACCGAAACTACTTTTGACTAAAAATCATCCTGCGACCGCTTCTTACGCTTGAGTGCCTTCTTTGCGCCGATACTGCCAAGGATGAGTAAGCTAAGGATGGAGGTAGGTTCAGGGACAGTGATTATGGTTGCAGAAAAACTAATAGGTAACTCACTATCTTCC